>PTKD01000042.1 GCA_002938115.1 Alphaproteobacteria bacterium MarineAlpha9_Bin7
AATAAACCATAAAGATATCTGTAAAAAATACCTTTCAGCGTGCCAATCCGTCAGTTGACGGGTTGCTTTACCATTTCTCAGACGCCGCAACTTCTTACATTGAATCGATCAACACGGAAAGTTCTGAGCTTAGCTTCCATACGCTGACACATTGCAAACAATAAACAAAAGAAGGATGAAGCACCAAATTTGTAGGCCATCCGGCCGACGCCGCCCGTCTTCTCCTGAAAGGGCATGAACTCCTATCGTATCAAACTTCCCCCATGAAATGCCACCGCGGTGGCCTCGATTAAGCGGGGGCTGGGCTTAACAAACCTTGCCCGGACGCCCAGATACCAGAGAAAAGTACGCAGTTTGATCGACCACGGCGCTTGGTGCCGGCTGGCGAATCTCCAAGCTCTTCCTGTCGCCCGTTTTGCGGCCACAAAGCCGTGCTCTGGAAGCTGCTCTGGCCTTCGCCGAAACAACTCAGCCAAAGCCATATTAAGGTCGTGAAGAATCTGAGCTTTATTTGCAGACAAGCGCTCTGCATCTGCTCGTGGGTACAAGAATGTTGGGCCTGGCCATATCCCCGCGGTTCCTTGCGCAGCAAGAGTCAACTCCAAAATATAATCTTGTATAAAAATATGTGTAGCGCAGCCTCCCGTCGAAACAACTGCATCCCGTGTTGCTATCCAGGATGTCGGATTGTTATACGAACGACGTATTACGTGTTCGAGCGGCTTAGGCCAAGCCAGGGGATGTCGGTCTTCAACTCCAGGACGGAGCCTATCGACAGTATCATTGATACTCTGCAAAGTTATAGTTGAGAAGTCGACAGGGACTGGATCAACGCCAAACGCATACACGTGGCCACCCGTTTGCATGGTACCGATTAATACCCTAGTTGCCCATGGCAACAGCACGTCGTCGCCATCTACAAACTTAATAAGCTCTCCACTAGAGGCAGCAAACCCATTATTGCTAGCCACTGCCGGACCTCCATTTGCTTGCTCTATGATTTCTACTGGACCGGGCAGTGTTTTAGTGCACTTCATGAGCACCTCAACGCTATTGTCTGTCGACCCGTCATCCACGAAAATGTATTCCTTATCAAACTCCCCTTCCTGTCTGGACAGTCCGTTTATCACAAATGGTAAGTACGATGCTTTGTTATATACAGTCACAATGTAACTAACTTTCATGCATTCACTCCAAAATCTGATTCGGTTGATACATCAAAGATCAATATCGCACGGGCCATTACTCAAACTTTAGTGTGACACTCATCAAGCAACATCAGCAGATTGCTTCCGACAATTTTGAGTTGATGCAGTCGTCTACACACGATTTGTTTTAATAAAATAACTACTACTTTAAAAGTTAACCATCTGTAAATTGTCCTGTAAAACTTATGTTTTCGGTAGCTTTTGGCTATAGCATGCCACAGACTCCGATATATGCCCTCGCATACGTGCAATGAAAAAAGGTAAAATATTCTCTATGTATATCCCTAATAGAATTCTCGTTACTGGGGGCGCCGGATTTCTTGGCTCACACCTTTGCGATCGATTGTTAGCGGATGGCGCCGAGGTATTGTGTGTAGACAATTTCTTTACCAGCAGCCAAAGCAACATCCAGCATCACTTCAATAACCCATCGTTTGAATTTATGCGGCACGATGTTACGTTTCCGCTCTATGTAGAGATTGATCAAATTTACAACTTAGCCTGCCCAGCGAGTCCAGTTCACTATCAACGTCGACCCGCACAAACAACAAAAACATGCGTCCTCGGGACCATTAACATGCTTGGCTTGGCGAAGCGGACGTCCGCACGAATATTCCAAGCATCAACCTCAGAGGTTTATGGGGACCCTGATGTTCACCCGCAAACCGAGAGCTATTGGGGTAGAGTCAACCCAATCGGTCCCAGAGCCTGTTATGACGAGGGTAAGCGATGCGCCGAGACCCTATTTTTTGATTACCATCGCGAATATGACACCGATATCAAAGTCGCCCGCATATTTAATTGTTACGGTCCACGCATGCATATCAATGACGGTCGCGTCGTTTCAAATTTTATCGTACAAGCCCTCCGGGACCAGGAAATAACAATCTTTGGTGATGGTTCACAAACTCGAAGTTTTTGCTATGTGGACGATATGATCGAAGCTTTCACGCGGCTCATGGGCACGGAGAAAGATGTAACCGGCCCTATAAACCTAGGCAATCCGCATGAATTATCGATCCTAGAGCTCGCGAACACCGTAAAAGAACTGATCGGGTCGAATGTTGGACTAAAAATACTACCTCTTCCTGAAAATGATCCGGCCAGAAGGTGTCCTGACATCGCATTGGCTAAAACAACTTTGGACTGGGAACCAAAAATACCGTTGGAGGAAGGATTGGGAAAAACGATTGGTTATTTTGATAAAACCTTAGCACGAGCTACACCATAAAACGTTACCCTTCAACGTGCCCGTGCATCGGATATCTGTGAGTTTGCTAGGTCCCCGACGACACTCCAGAATGCCGACAAAGAAACCCCATCCTATTTACTAGTCATCACCCAGACACCGTCCCAGTCATTGTCCGGAGGCTCCGCTTTTAAAAGATTGCAACGATCAATGTATATCTTGGAAAGATGATCTGAATCGTTGCCCTTGATTGCCTCTTCGAAGTAGTGGATAGCCTTTTCCCAATTCTGACGCCGATAAAGTTTGATGGCTTCGTTAAAATTCCCAAGTACTTCCATTATATTCGGGAAAGAGCTGTCATCATGGTAATCTAGACACTCGAACACACCTACCGGCGTGGTTTTCCCTTTGACTACCACCCTATCGATGTCCCGAAGCCTATATACACCCTTTAATTTTTCGGCAGTGTATTCGGACAACAGAATACGAGCACTGTACTGCTTACACGCACTTTCAAGTCGGGCCGCAAGGTTTACACCGTCGCCGATCATTGTGTAATCCATTCGCTTTTTCGACCCAATATTCCCCGCCACAATAGAATCGGTATTCAGCCCCAAACCCATATCCAACTCCATGTCCCCATCACGTCGGCGTTTTGCGTTCCATTCCCAAAGACTCTGGATCATCCGGATTCCTGCCCTGAGACCTCGGTCCTCATCGTCTTCGTGAGCAACGGGGATGCCGAACGCCGCCATAATAGCGTCGCCTATGAACTTATCGAGCATCCCACCTTGGTCGCTTATGCAATCCACCATTAGTTCAAAATATTCATTTAACAGACCGACAGTGGCTTGCGCTCCAAGTGTTTCGGTTATGCTTGTAAAGCTACGAACGTCCGAGAATAAGATCGTCGCAATTTTATCATTCCCACCTAAGATGTCATCCTGGCTGTTTTCTGACAGCATTTGATCTGCAAGACCCGGATCCATGTAGCGAGAAAGTGTCGACTTAGCGCGCTTCTCATTCGAGATATCTTCTAACATCACAAGCGTACCTATCGGCTCCCCGTCACCAGACATAAGTGGCATCACAGTTACATTGGCTGAAATTATGTCTTCGTCGAACTTTAGCTCGACATCAACCGCATGCTCAATTTCATGCGATTCTTTCACACGAAAAATTTTTTCCAAAAGCCATCCATTGGAGTCTCCAAAAACATCTCCAACGTTGGTACCAACAACGTTATCCACAGATTGTCTAATGATACTGGCCCCGGCATCGTTACAGGACCGACTTATATCATCCTCGTCAAACGTAATAACTCCGTTTGACATCGATTGAAGCATACTCTCGTTATAGTTTTTGATTACCCGGACATCATTGAACAATTTGGCGTTTTCTAGGCCAATGGCAATCTGTGCAGTGAAAGCCCTTAGACGGCTCTCATCCTCATCGGTGAACACTCCAGCTTTCTTGTTCAGGACTTGCGTGACGCCAATGACATTCCCATTCTTGTTGATGACTGGGACGCAAAGAATAGAGCGTGTAAAGAATCCCGTTTGCTTATCAAAGCTCGGATTAAAACGTAAATCTGCATATGCATAAGGTATGTTTACCGTGCTTCCCGAAGTGAACACGGCACCGGCTATCCCCGCATGATTCGGCAGCCGAATCTCAACGCTATCTAGCCCTTCCCCAACATAACTAAATAGTTCATTGGTCTTGTCATCATTAATAAATAAGGTCGAACGCTCTGCGCCCAACATACGCGTCGCTTCTATTATTACTCGCTGAAGTAGTCTAGTAAGCTCAAGCTCTGACGTTATTTCAGAAACCACATTAAGAAATTCGATTTCTCGCTCACGTTTATTTTCCAAGTTCTCAACTAACTGCATGGATTGTAGTGTCACAGATGATTGCGCAGCCAAAGCTTCTAAAATAGTAACGTCGCGGGCATTAAACTTGCCGTTTTTCTTATTGAGAACCTCTACAACACCAATTGTTTGGCCTTTGCCGTTTTTTACAGCGGCACAAAGGATCGACTTAGTTAGGTAGCCTGTCTCGGCATCAACATTCCTATTGAATCGATCGTCATCGTAGGGGTCGTTTACTATTTCACCTACACCGGACTGGAAAACAGCACCTGCGATGCCATCCGTGTCCATGATACGG
This sequence comes from Alphaproteobacteria bacterium MarineAlpha9_Bin7, assembly GCA_002938115.1. Taxonomy (GTDB): domain Bacteria; phylum Pseudomonadota; class Alphaproteobacteria; order UBA7887; family UBA7887. The sequence continues at coordinate 4,570 of PTKD01000042.1, forward strand.
ATTTCATGAAAACCGATACCTTGGGCAACGCGGGAGTACAGCTCTCCGGTATCATCATCATGCAGAAACAAGGTCCCACGATCGGCCTTGGTTTCCTTTGTCGCTACTTTAACCAAGGCGTCAAACACTGCATCAAGTGAGTCAAGCGAACCCATCTTTTGAGAGGTTTCAAGAAGCATCTCTACATGCTGGAGCCGCTTTTTCTGCGAGAAAGCTTGGCCGACACTGGCGTTACCGTTACGTTTCCCACTCATCTTTCCAACCCTTTGGCTTTGTCCCCGAAAGCCCGTCTATTGAATGTAGCTTCTTGTATAATCAGCGCCTATCCCGCACCGAACAGCCCAATTAACGATCTACGCCGACTCCGGATTTTGCCCAAAACGCGACAACTAGCGTGGTTATGAGCTCATCATTTCCAACTTTTCCCGCAAAGCCGTAGCCGCATCCTTTAGCTGTTGGATTTGTGCCGTGGCTGCCTGTCTCTCCACCTGCACCAACCGTTGCGTTTCCAATTTTTGTCCCTCTAGTTCTTCACGCAAAGCCATAGCGGTATCTTTTAATTGTTGGATTTCGGCGGTCCCCGACTGTCTTTCCACCTGAACTAGCCGCTGCATTTCCAACTTCTGTTTTTCAAGTTCCCCCCGCAGAGCCTCTGCCGTACTCTTTAACTGCTGGATCTCCGCGGATGCCGATTGCCGTTCTACTTGCACCGACTGCTGCGCCAACAACTGCTGTGCTTCCAACTCGTCTCGCAATGCTCGAACACTCTCCTGCAAATGGTTGATTTCAGCACGTGTTATTTGTCTCTCGCGCTGCGTTGAATCCGTGCCCGTTGCACTACGAACTTCACGATCTTTCCCGTTAGTTCGGCTCATTCACGCCAAACTCCTTGATCCCATGTTTCTGGTGCCGCAGCCTATTCACCCATTAGACGCATCAAGACCAGATACTGCGCCTTCAGACCCTCAATACCAAATAAAAAAATATATGCGCCACAAAACGGGGCGATAAATACCGCCGTCCCGGAACATTCGCATCCTAATTGCACACACCCTTACTTCGCCCAACACCTTGCGAGACTTTAGCCCTGTCGCTGGGATTATTCCTCCAGGGTAGAAACACCGCCGGCAACCCGCGTCTGGCGCATATGTCGGCGGTATTTATCAGCATTATACCCTGTCCCCCGATGCAAAAGGCACCGGTTGTCCCAAATAATGAGCTGTCCTGCTGCCCAATCGTGCGTGTAAATATGCTCTGACCCGGTCGCCTGGTCTAGAAGCTGGTCCAGCAGATTTCGAGCTTCCGTTTCATCCCATCCGGCGATCGTCTTGGCATGGGCGCCAACATAGTAGTTCTTCTCACCGGTAACAGGGTTCCGACGAACCAATTTCTGTTGTACTGGAGGCAACGAGGCAGCGTGCGATGGATCCACCGCAGCAACCTTAGACCGTGAAAAAACGTAGTCGTGAACAGCGATCAACGGATCAATCGTTTTTTTTGTCTTGTCTCGCAAGCGCCGGTACGCACTTCGCGCGCTTACATATTGCGTCTGTCCTCCCTCCTTTGGCACTTCGTACGCGCACATGATCGATACGTAACTCGGCACCTGTCGAAACGAGGAATCGGAGTGCCACATGTTATTGCCAGTCAAATACTTAGTTTGTTTATGGCTGTTTCCAATCACAGTACCGTCCTTTTGGACGTTGCCGATGGTACCAAAATAATCGATCACGCCTTCTCGCCCCAAACGCACATGATTGGCCTCTGGTTCTCCCAAGCGACGTGTGAAAAGGAGCTGCGCTTCGTCACTAAGATTCTGGTCTGGAAATACTAGGAAAGAGTACGTGTCGATCGCCGTTTTGATATCCTTTATCTGCATTTGGGTGAGGGTGCCGCAAACATCAATTCCAGTAAGGCACGCACCTAGCTCGTTATGCAGTGCATCAATCCTGAACGTCGCCATCATCGGTTCTCCTGGCGCTTTGTTTATACGGTAAACCATAGCAATTGAGGGAAATGGTGCCCAGGGGCTGAATTGAACAGCCGACACGCGGATTTTCAGTCCGCTGCTCTACCAACTGAGCTACCTGGGCATACCAATGAAATCAAACCTTTAGGTGGATCAATTATTATTTCTCAAAAAAAGCATTCCAGCATTTTTGATCGTCCGCAAGAGCGATAACAAGGAAAAGTTTGCTCCTGGAAAGACCCAGCATAAAAGCAGAAGAAGTGCAGTATTTCAATCTGCCATTGAGTCGCCGTTCGGTCTCCTAGCCTGTGCATGAGGTAGACATACGAGCAACAGCCAGCCAAGACCATTTAACGTCATAGCGTGCTCCACATACTAACGCTACAAGCACGGGGTTGATCTTATCGCGATCACCCGAAAGTACTTCATAAAACACAACTGGCATAGGGACGTCCTTCGGTGGCAACAGCTTTCTTATCGTTTGCCCAATTCGTACTGATTGCGGCAGGCGCTAGGGCTCAATTCTCAGGACGGTCCATTGTAAAAATGTAGTCCACTCGGGCATATTCCATGTAGCCAAGACGGGATATTGGACGGCAGCGACTCAGGTCTACTTTGCCATCAACCAAAATTGAATCGTCAATGTGAATTCCGATCACATGCCCAATCACCATGGCGTTTCTCTGATCTTTCCTGTCGCTCGGCAAATCAACGGTTTGAAAATGTCGGCACTCCATGTGAACGGGGGTATCTTTTACTCGCGGGGGCTTGACTAAATGTGATGGGGCGACTGCCAACCCCGCAAGCTTCATTTCGTCTATCATTCGCGGGACGGGAGCACTGGTCTTATTCATATGTTCTCGTAGTTTCCAAGTCGCTAGGTTAACCACAAATTCTCCAGTTTCCTCGCAATTGGTTACTGTATCTTTCGACCCGTGCGGCTGGCGACCGTTACTCGCAAACATTACCATTGGGGGTTTGCTGGCAACACCATTGAAAAAACTATACGGCGCAAGGTTCACTACCCCATCCGAATCGATGGTGCTTATCCAACCGATCGGCCTGGGAACTATGCAACTTTTCAACGGGTCGTAAGGAAGTCCGTGATCATTTGTTGAAGTCTCGTAGAACAAGATGCGTTCCCCAAAGCTGGTGTGTTCTATGTATGTTGTCCAATACCTGCAGTCAAACCGCCATCAACAACCAAATATGTGCCGTTGACATACTTAGCCTCATTCGAGGCCAAATAAAGTGCGGCATAAGCTACATCCCAGGCATCTCCCATTCGCCCGGTTGGCGAAGCAGAGTTACGCCGATCCAACATTTCGCCAACACCTCCGTAATGCTCAGTTAAATGAGCACGTACCATAGGTGTATCAATTAGGCCCGGCAAAAGAGCATTGCACCGTATACCTTTGGCAGCATATTGAAGAGCTACACTTTGCGTAAACTGCAATACGGCAGCTTTGCTGGCAGCATATGAGGCGTAAGGAATCCCTGTGTACCGGATCGCAGCTACACTGGAAACATTAACGATCGAGCCACTTTCCGCTTTCAACATAGCGGGCAATATGGCGCTGCAGGTCAAATACATACTTTTCACATTGACCGTAAAGGTTTGATCCCAATCTGCTTCACTAATATCGACAGGGCCACCGAGCTGACCTGTAATGCCTACATTGTTGTGAAGAACATCGATGCAACCGTGCGCATATAGCACAGCGTCAGTCATTTTTGCGACAGAGTCCCTATTGGTCACGTCCACCTCGACAACCGTGCAATGCCCTCCTTCATCTACTATAATCTTGGCAGTTTCCTCCGCAGCCCGTGCCTCTCGATCAGCAGCGATTACGTGGGCGCCCTCACGCGCAAAAAGCACCGCGGTAGCCTTTCCGTTGCCCCACCCCGGACCTACGGAACCAGCACCCGTAACAATTGCCACCTTGTTTTCTAGTCTAGCAACCACCTACCTTCTTTACCTCTCACTACCCGCTTGAGTTGAGGACCACATATTCATAACATAAGTCATGAATTAAGGAGAAGTCCGGGCATGAAGCTTAGTAAAAGCCAGATCGAAACTTTTAACCGAGACGGGTTTCTATTTCTTCCGGAGCTGTTCTCCGAGGCCGAAATCAATATCTTGAAGGCCGAGTTGCCCAAAATCTTTTCAATGGACCGGGAGGAAATAGAACGCGACGAAAGTAGTGAAGAAATAAGGGGTGCATTCGCCATGCACGAGTATAGCACCGCGTTTGCCGCCTTGCTTCGACACCCACGTCTACTGGAACCTGCACACCAAATCTTAGGCAGCGACGTCTATTGCCATCAATATAAAATAATTACCAAACAAGCCTTTGGACATCTGGATTTCCCCTGGCATCAGGATTTTGCTTCCTGGCATGCCCATGATGGCATGCCGGAGCCAAAAGCGATGAACTACGCGGTCTTCCTGGACGACGTAAATGAGTTTAATGGTCCGATTGCTTTTATACCTGGCTCCCACCAACAAGGTGAACTTTCATCCATCCCCGAAGCTTTGCCTGGAATCACACCTCTGTACACCATGAGCGTCGATACTATCAAAGCCTTGGCAGAGGAAAACGGTATCGTGTCTCCGAAAGGGGCCGCCGGTTCCGCTGTCTTTTTCCATTCTTGCATGGCACATACGTCGGCACCAAATATTTCTCCTTGGCCTCGAAATATTGTGTATCTAACTTGCAATCGCACAGACAATTATATCCGAAGCCCCACGCGGCCCCATTATTATGCAAGTCGCACATTCGAACCCATCCGCGCCCTGCCTGACAACTGCCTGAGCAAGTGGGGGCACGACCAATCACCGGCCCATTAATTTTTTGTTCTAAGACATGCACAAGCTGTTGATAATGTGAATTTACAATGAATCGATTGGTAACATTGACCCCTGAAGAGATGGACCAGAGCCAACAGGCAGTCTGGAAAGAAATTCAATCGGGTCCCCGCGGTTCTTCAACCCACGGTCCATTCATGGCTTGGTTGCAAAGTCCTTCACTTGCCAATCATGCGCAGAAACTTGGGGAATATCTTCGCTTTAATTCGCGCATGGACAAACGCCTCTCGGAATTGGCAATCCTCACCGTAGCGCGACATTGGACAGCACAGTACGAATGGTTTGCACACAAAGAGTTGGCGCTTCAAGGTGGCCTTGCGCACGATATTATTGATTCCATTGAAAGACAGGAACGGCCAAATTTTTCCAGTGAAGATGAAGCTGCGGTTTACGATTTTTCGGTTGAGTTACAACAAACTCATCAGGTAACCGATGCCAAATATGATGCCGTGGTAAAACACATTGGGCGCCCTGGTGCAGTCGATTTGGTAGGATTGCTCGGCTATTACACTTTGGTCTCAATGACACTGAATGTGTACCAAGTAAAGTTACCAAACGGGGTGCCAGCGCCATTAAAACCATAACTTGTGACAAAGGAAAAATTTTGGGACAACGCCTCGATTGCGGTAGGTATGCCCTTTAATAAAAGTCCGGACGATCTTCGCCCAGACATCACGACACTGGACAGATTTGGACTGAAGCCAAAGAGGAGACAAGGATGAGTTTGACGCAGCTTTCTGATATTGCCAGGGCGATCGTAGCGGACGGCAAAGGTATCCTGGCGGCGGACGAAAGCACCCCAACAATTAAAAAACGGTTTGATAGTATCAATGTTGAATCAAATGAAGCCAACCGACAAGCCTACCGGAGCATGCTATTCACAACGAATGGAGCAGGCGAATTCATCAGCGGTGTCATCTTGTTTGATGAAACCATACGGCAAGAGGCCTCGGACGGTCGCTCCATGGTTCAAGTCCTCAAAGAAGCAGGAATGATACCGGGAATTAAAGTCGATAAGGGCGCAAAACCCCTACCGAATTGTGCAAATGAGACCGTTACGGAAGGCCTTGATGGGCTACGTGAACGGTGTGAGGAATATTTCGGTCTCGGCGCCAGGTTTGCTAAGTGGAGGGCGGTCATTCGAATTGGGAAAGACATTCCGAGCAAAAACTGTATTGCAGTTAATGCCCACGCTTTGGCGCGCTACGCGACTTTATGTCAAGAAACCGGCTTGGTTCCGATCGTTGAACCAGAGGTTTTGATGGACGGATCCCATGATATTGACACTTGTGATATGGTAACCGAAGCAACATTGCGGGCAGTATTCCACGAATTGTACCAGCAAGGTGTATCGCTGGAAGGTACACTTTTAAAACCGAATATGGTCATTTCCGGCAACACTTGTCCTCAACAAGCAACTGTTGATGAAGTAGCTGAACGAACAGTTGCATGCCTCAAGCGAGCAGTGCCCGCGGCCATTCCGGGCATTGTATTTTTGTCGGGTGGGCAATCCGATGAGGTTGCAACACTACATCTGAACACCATGAACCGGGAGGCAAAGGATCTTCCCTGGAAACTGTCTTTTTCGTATGGTCGCGCACTCCAAGCCGCACCATTGAAAGCCTGGGCAGGCATCAATATCGAGCAAGCGCAGCATGCATTTTATGAACGAGCGAGTGCCAACGGTGCAGCTTGCCGAGGGGAATATACCTAGTTGTTTCAAAACAATAATGAAATAACATTCCATAGTATTGCTCTAATAATGCGTTCCATTTTGTGTATTTCAGGCCACTCCAATAAGAGTCCACGATTGGGCTGTGCAAACAATGCACTAGCGAGAAGCGTGTTATTTGTTGCAGCTTTGTTAGTGTGTACAAGCTCCATCGTGCGTGCCGATACCACAGCCGGTCCAGGAGCGGCACGTCTGAGAATTCCTCGCGCAGCAGCTCCGGGCTGCCGGTGTGCCGAACCAGCAGCCACGCCAGCCAGATGAAGTCGTAGTGGTTGCTCGCCGGGGGCCGCACACCATATGGTTCGCCGCCCTGGTCGTCGTCGGGACTGTAGGTGCCTGGAAAGAAAACCGCGGTGCCGTCGAAGTTCACATGGTCGGGCACCGCGTACGGCCAGAGCGCCGCCGCGCCCAG
>PTKD01000043.1 GCA_002938115.1 Alphaproteobacteria bacterium MarineAlpha9_Bin7
CTTGGTAGCTAACAACAACTGTGGCCGCAAAAATAGCACGAAGGACACAATAGAATGGTCGAGAAATTGAGCGGGCCTTTGCTTGAAGAGCTTTTGGCAACTTTGGATGGGTGGATTAAAGTGAAGGACCGTGAGGCAATATATAAACAATTTGTATTCACCGATTTTAACAGCGCTTTTGGTTGGATGGCTCGGATAGCCTTGGCAGCCGAAAAAATGGATCATCACCCAGAATGGTTCAATGTTTATAATCGAGTTGATGTGACACTCGCGACACACGACGTTAAAGGCCTAAGTGAACGCGACATCAAGTTGGCCAAGATAATGGACGAAGCTAAAGGTTAGAACACCTATGTTAAATCAAATTCGGACTACGCCGTGGGGTGCCTTGATCGCAGGAGCAGCGGGGCTAATCGTGTTTTTCTCGTTCGCTCTTGCAATAGCAGTTGGCTCTCCCACTATAGCTGTTAATGCTTATCTACAACTGATTCATTTCAGCGCTTTGGTGTTAAGTTTTGTTGGCGCCATTCACTGGGGCTTAGCGATCAGCGCTCAGGAACGCGGTATTGCTGTGCCAGTATGGTGGTACCAGGCCAGCGCACTCCCTATGACCCTTGGGTGGTTGACACTCGTTCTAGTGAGCCCCACTGCTAAGATTCTGCTCCTCTCACTCGGTTTCCTCATCGCCTTCATGTTGGATGTTTCAGTGACTGCACGTCACATCGCTCCCTTGTGGCACAAAAACTTCCGCAAATTCATGACCATCAGTGTGTTAATAGCTTTAGCCATCGCTCTGTGGGCAGTCCGAATGCCCATAGCGGACAATCCCTTGCCGTAAGTCGGCGAGCGCAACCAGTTTGCTCACGGATCAATGCTCGCCGCTTTTACGGAAGATACGGGGTGGCCCTGACGAACCTCGCGGTGGGTGATATAGACTGAGCTTGATACAATCACCGCCGCACCCACCCATGTCCACACGTCGGGGTTTTCGCCGAAGGCTAGGAAGGCAATAAGTGCAACAAACGGCAGGCGCATAAATTCAAATGGAGCCACCGCCGTCGCGTCAGCAAGAGCAAAGCTCCTCACCATTGACTGATGTCCTACCGTTGCAATTATTCCCAGCCCAATTAACCAAATCCACTGAATACCAATAGGTGTTTGCCAGTATGAAGCCGCTGGAACCAATGACAGGGGTAATACTAGAAATACTAGCCAAAATACTATCGCGTTTGGATGATCCTTCCCCGTTAGATATTTAACCATCACCTGATTGAATGCCATCAACAATGCCGCTGTCAAAATCAAAAAGCTCCCGAAAGAAAATTCTTCCACGCCGGGTCGTAACACAATCAATGTACCGATAAATCCAATCACAGTTGCGGTCCACCGGCGTCGGCGCATGACCTCGCCGAGGAATATCACCGCCGCAATTGAAGAAAATAAAGGCGTAGTAAAGCTGAGGGCCACAGCCTCCGTCAAAGGCATTAGTTTAATACCGTAAAACCAACAACTCATCCCAATGACGGCTGCAAAACCACGAATTACATGGAGTGTTGGCTTTTCGGTGCGAAGGGAAGAAAATCCAGACCGCAACAAGAACGGCGCCATTGCGATTAGGCCAAACAGGCACCGAAAAAATACGACCACAATGGGTTCCAACACACCACCGAGGTGTCGGACAATCCCATTCATCATTGAAAAACACAAGCAAGCCAATAACATCCAGCAGGCGACGCGAATCATGACAGACGGAGACACCACACGTAGTTGCACCACACCAACTCCACAATAAACCAACGGCGCCAACCCGAATGCGGATAGAGTGTAGACCGACGACGTGAGGAACGTTATGACGGAACATGATATGCCAGACTCAGAACCCTTATGGCAACCGAACAATGACCGTATTGCCGGCAGCAACTTGCGCCGTTTTATGTTGTCGGCTGAATACAGAAACAATGTAGAGTTCCCAAGCTATCGTGATCTACATAGGTGGTCGATTGAACATCCCTCTAGGTTTTGGCGGCGTCTTGTGGAGTTCTCTAGACTGAAGGCTAATTGGGGGGAGAGGGAACTCACCAATGGGGACGCGATGCCCGGTGCAATTTGGTTTCCCGAAGCTAGGCTGAATTTCACTGAAAATCTTCTTCGCCGCTGTGACGACTCCGAGGCAATTTTATTTTGGGGAGAAGGTGGACTGCGTCAACAATTGAGCTGGAGGGAACTCAACGACCGAGTTGCTGCACTATCCAATGTTCTGCGTGAATCGGGAATTAAGCCTGGCGATCGAATCGCCGGATACATGCCTAATCTGCCGGAGACAATAGTCTGGTTCCTGGCAACGGCAAGCCTGGGAGCTATTTGGTCTTCCTGCTCACCCGACTTCGGAGCCGAAGGAGTATTAGACCGGTTTGGTCAAATCAAACCGCGGCTCTTAGTTACTTGCGATGGCTATTTTTATAACGGCACTCGTCACGATATTCTTCCAAAATTGGCAAATATTTTACGCTGCTTACCGACTGTCGAGAAGTGCATAGTAGTCCCTTATGTGAGCAAAAAACCATCGCTTGCCGCATTAGAGAATACTGTTTTACTTGGTGACTTCCTCGATGGATCAACAGAGTCCAACATCTGCTACGAGCAATTGCCCTTTTCACATCCTCTTTACATTCTCTATTCGTCGGGCACTACAGGTCCACCGAAATGTATTGTGCACAGTGCAGGTGGCGCATTATTAACGCATGTCAAGGAGCATCAACTTCACTGTGATGTGAAACCTGGGGATCGAATTTTTTACTACACGACTTGTGGCTGGATGATGTGGAACTGGTTGGTTTCAGCACTTGCCTCGGAAGCTACTCTGGTGCTCTATGACGGCGCCCCGTTCCAACCCGACGGAAATATACTTTTCGATTATGTTGACGCGGCAGGCATAACGCTATTTGGCACTTCAGCCAAGTTCATTGACTCACTTTCTAAAGCGTCGCTTGCACCGATACATACTCACAACCTGGGTTCCTTAAAGACAATTACCTCCACCGGCTCTCCGTTGGCACCAGAGTCCTTTGAGTATGTGTACCGCGCAATCAAGCGCGACGTCCATTTAGCCTCCATCGCTGGAGGCACCGATATTGTGGGCTGCTTTGTGGCCGGAGTCCCTATTGAACCGGTATGGCCTGGTGAAATTCAGGGGCCGGCGCTGGGAATGGCCACCGAGGTATTCGATGATTCGGGTCAGCCGCGATTTGACAAAAAAGGTGAATTAGTATGCACACGGCCGTTCCCCTCCATGCCGCTACGATTCTGGGGCGATGCCGACGGCTCCCAGTACCATGCCGCATATTTCAGTCATTTCCCCGACGTGTGGAGACATGGAGACTGGGCCGAGGCAACAGAGCGCGGAAGCTTTATCATCCACGGTCGTTCCGACGCCACACTTAACGCAGGAGGTGTGCGAATTGGAACTGCCGAAATCTACCGACAAGTTGACCAACTGGATGAAATAATTGAAAGCGTGGCAATCGGACAGGAATGGGAAGGAGACGTTCGAATTGTACTGTTTGTCATACTTCGCCCCAACGTGATGTTCGATAGTGCTTTGACGGATAAAATAAAAAATAGACTTCGCAGTCATTGCTCGCCACGCCACGTACCTGCGAGGATCATCCCAGTACAAGACATCCCACGGACAAAAAGCGGGAAATTATCGGAATTAGCTGTGCGCGACGTCGTTCATGGGAAAGCCGTGACCAACGCGGAAGCCTTGGCAAATCCCGAAGCACTGGAGCTCTACCGGAATTCTCCGGAATTACAAACCTAGATCATGGGTCCCATGGTCCGGCCTTGCACTAGTCCCGTGTGGTAAGCACCACCTTTCCAGTGGCCCTACGTTCATACAAAGTAGCCAACGCTTTACCGGCGTCTTCAAGTGGATAAGTGGCCGATATATGCGGAACAAGCCTGCCTGCTTCGAACCAATCCATAAGCGTCCTGAGAGAACGCAACAGAACATTCGGATTTTTCTCCATATAAGGACCCCAGTAGGCGCCAACGGCAGCACAATTCTTGAGCAAAAGATAATTAGCTGGAATTTTTTGAATCGTACCACCAGCAAACCCAATTACGATGATCCTTCCTTCCCAATTCATACACCGAAGCGCCTGCAAAAAGGGCTCGCCTCCGACCGGGTCGTAGACCACGTCAACACCTCCAGTTATCTCCTTTACCCGGTCCCGTAGATCTTCCTTAACATAGTTGATCAATAAATCTGCTCCATGGCTTTTCACAATTTCCAGTTTTTCATCAGTAGAAGCAGCACCAATAACCGTCGCGCCCATGGCTTTACCAATCTCAACAGCCGTCAAACCAACCCCTCCCGACGCACCTAACACCAAGAGGGTCTCACCTGGTTTCAGGCATGCACGATGCTCCAGTGCCAAGTGCGACGTCCCATAAGTAACCGCAAATGATGCTCCAGTTTTAAAATCCATCGAATCTGGTATGGCCAACACCCTCCGGCAATCAATAACAACCTCCTCGGCAAATCCACCCTGGGAAGACATCGCCAAAACTCTTTGGCCAGCCTCCACATTGGGGACATCAGACCCAACCTCTGAAACTACGCCTGCAACCTCGCCGCCCGGAATAAAAGGCAGAGTCGGCTTGGCTTGATACTTTCCTTGCACGATCAGGACGTCTGCGAAGTTAATGCCACAAGCGTGAACCTCGATACGTACTTCCCCATTTCCTAAAACTGGCGCTTGAAGATCGTCGACCGTTAGCTTCGGCGGTGTACCGTATTCCTTGCAAAGTGCGGCGCGCACGTCGTATCTCTCCTGTTTTGGCGACTCACCAAAGTCGCGTATCATAGGGCCTAGCGGAATAAAGAGCCAAGCAATGACTGACCAGCTGCATCGTACTCGCCCTTCTCCCGCTAGAGGCTACTTCGGTATCGGAGTGGAGGGTATATCTAAGCCTATGAATCTGGGCAATTTGTTCCGCTCGGCGCATGCATTCGGCGCGAGTTTTGGCTTTACAATCAATGCCGACTACTCCCGAAAATTGGCCCGATCTGATACTTCGCTTGCACCTGATAACATTCCATTTTACCAACATGACCATCCTGACCAATTGATATTGGCCAAAGGCTGTGAACTCATAGGAGTGGAACTTGTCGAAAAGGCTATTGATTTGCCAAGCTTCCGACATCCTCGTTGTGCCGCCTATGTGCTGGGTCCCGAACGAGGCGAATTGAGTCACGAATTGCTGGAACGCTGTGTGCAGGTAGTTCGCATTCCGACCCAATTCTGTATCAATATCGCAACGGCTGGTGCAATCGTAATGTATGACCGCCTAACCAGCAGGGGCCGCTTCGCGGACCGGCCTGTCACCCCGCATGGTGGTGGTGGTGCCGTCCCGCCCATTCACGTGCATGGTGCCCCCCGCCGGCGGCGTCAGCATTGAGTGAGCAGCCCAGACTCTCCCTGATGGTCATGAAGTATGTGCCAATGGGCTTCGATCTCGTTTACTCTAAAGCCATGGACCAACCGAAAATTCCTTGAGGAGCCGAGTGCGCCAATGAAGCAACATCGTAATCTCATCATCACCATTGTGATTACCTTATCCACGCTAATTGCTATTTCTGTAGTTGCGCATGCCGAACAAGATAAATTGCTGGGCGAATTTCGGGACTGGATCGCTGTGTCATTCGTCGAAAACGGAAACCTCAACTGCTATATTGTTAGTCAGCCAAAGAAAGAAAAAGGAAAGTATACTCAGCGTGGCCCTGCTTACGTACAAGTTACTCTCCGACACGGAGCCGAGTCTGCTGTCGTTAGCTTCCAGGCTGGTTATCGGTTCAAAGAAACAAGTGAAGTACACGTGCAGATTGACGGGGACACGCAAGCACTTTTTACGCAGTCCGAGATGGCATGGGCATATCCCGGCGAGGACAAAATGTTAATTGATAGCATGCGCCAAGGAAAACGGATGATAGTAATGGGTACTTCGTGGCGTGGCACTGAGACTACCGATACTTATTCGCTTTACGGGTTCACCAAAGCTTACAACGAACTTTTGCACTCCTGTAGCTGATGTCTCCTGCCAGCAACCAGCATGTAACAAATATTGCCTCGGTGAATTCCGAGCAAACAACTGTTTGTTCCGGTGACGGCCCGACTTCCGGCAAAGACTCCGAAACCGATAGTCGAGTTTCGCTGATTGGCCTCGATCGCGAGTCTTTTCAATCTACGTTAGTAAGCCTTGGTGAACCTTCCTTTAGAGCAAAGCAAATATGGCACTGGCTGTATTATCAAGGCGCACGCACTTTTTGTGAAATGACTACGCTCCCTAGGGCTTTACGCACACGTCTTTCCGATAGTTGCAACATCGATCGACCATCTGTTAGCCGTCTGCAACTCAGTGAGGATGGGGCACGCAAGTGGTTGATCCGATTTTCCGATGGGCAGGAGGTAGAATGCGTCCACATCCCGGAAGAGGATAGAGGAGCATTGTGCATGTCTTCGCAAGTAGGCTGCACACTAACTTGTAAATTTTGTTACACCGGTACACAGAAACTGGTACGCAACCTTGATTCCGGTGAGATCGTAAATCAATTCCTGATCGCCCGCGACACGATTGGAGAATGGCCGTCTCCAAAGAATGGGAGAATGATCTCAAATATTGTCATGATGGGCATGGGCGAGCCACTCTATAATTTTGACAATGTTGCACGCGCGCTAAGAATCATCATGGATGGTGAAGGGATTGCGCTGTCGCGAAGACGGATCACGCTATCAACCGCGGGCGTCGTCCCTTTTATCCAACGATGTGGGCGTGAACTGGGAGTAAACCTCGCAGTATCTCTACATGCGGTAAACGACGAGGTACGGAACCAACTTGTTCCCATCAACAAAAAATATCCTATCAAAGAGTTATTGGCATCATGCCGCCGCTATCCATCGGGTCGCAACTCACGCCGTATAACATTTGAGTATGTGATGCTACGGGGTGTAAACGATTCTGACGCAGATGCCCGGGCCCTAGTGCGACTGTTGGAGGGCATTCCGGCCAAAGTGAATCTGATACCATTTAATGCCTGGCCCGGCGCCCCTTATGAGTGCTCGAGTAACAATCGCATGCACTCTTTCGCCGATATTGTTAATGATGGTGGTTACTCGGCACCAATCCGGGTGCCGCGTGGCAGAGATATTTTGGCCGCATGTGGGCAATTAAAATCTGAAAGTGAACGAGCTCAGAGACATCGCGCTTAGTTAAGAGGGATGAATTGAAACTCTTGAGTGCAGCTTGGCAGGCGTCCAAAAATATCAAAATAGCCCCGGGCAAACGGTTTTAATAAAATCCTGCTATTGCTGCGAGGTAACATCGCGCTTCAAAATTCGATAATATTACGCGTAAATTACCGCACGGGACCCGACAATCTCGATAGTGAGTGTCCCGTGTGTTTTGAGTACAGCGGAATGCTGCCAAATGAGCCCCTTGACAGATTTGCTAGGCTCGTGCATTGGCGTCGGTAGTGCAACAATTAAGCTACGGTGGGGAACAATGGCCGAAATATCCAAGGTTGTACTCGCCTATTCCGGCGGTCTTGATACATCGGTGATTCTTCGCTGGCTTCAAGAAAACTATGGCTGCGAGGTTATTACGTTTACCGCAGACCTTGGCCAGAGCAACGAACTATCCGCGGCTCGGGCCAATGCCAAAGCCATGGGTGCAACTAAGATCTACGTTGAAGATTTGCGAGAGGTGTTTGTGAGGGATTTCGTGTTTCCCATGTTCCGGGCAAACACACTATACGAGGGAACGTATTTACTGGGCACCTCAATAGCGCGGCCATTGATAGCGAAGCGGCAAATTGAGATAGCCCAAGATGTGGGAGCCGATGCAGTCGCCCACGGCGCCACAGGCAAAGGCAACGATCAAGTTCGATTTGAACTCGGCTATTACGCCCTTAACCCGGACATAAAGGTGATAGCCCCCTGGCGAGAATGGGATCTCAACTCTCGTTCATCGCTGGTCGACTATGCTGAGAGGCACCACATTCCCATTCAACGGGATAAGCGCGGCGAACCTCCCTACTCGACAGACGCAAATTTACTCCATGTCTCGTACGAGGGAAAAGCGCTCGAAGACCCATGGACGCCTCCAGATGAAGATATGTTCACTCGCAGCGTATCCCTTGAGTCAGCGCCCGACCAACCTACATGGCTCGAGATTGGTTTCGAACATGGTGACGCGATTTCAATAGACGATAAAACTATGTCTCCCGCCACTTTGCTCATGGCACTCAATCGCGTTGCCGGCGCCAACGGCATTGGACGCACCGATATCGTCGAAAGCCGCTTCGTAGGCATGAAATCACGGGGTGTATATGAAACTCCAGGTGGCACCCTGCTATTGGCAGCGCACAGAGCAATTGAAAGCATCACTCTGGATCGCGCCGAAATTCACTTGAAAGATGAGCTCATGCCCCGCTACGCAGAGTTAATTTACAATGGATTTTGGTGGTCGCCGGAACGCGACATGTTGCAAGCAGCTATTGACAGAACTCAGGACTCGGTTACGGGAACCGTGCGCCTCAAACTCTACAAGGGGAATGTGGTGGTCGAGGGAAGACGATCACCGAAGAGCTTGTACAGTAAAGACATTGCCACTTTCGAGTCTGATCAAGTATACGACCAAGCGGATGCCGAAGGGTTTGTTCGCCTCAACGCTCTGCGTTTGCGTACTCTTAAGAAGCAGCGCGGACAAGTGCCGCCGCGAGAGCGCTAGGATTTCCGGTGATATGGAAACGCTTTTGACGCCCACGGGCGCCTGCACACAGCACGATCCGGCTCTGCGCCACCCCACATATTTTTGACAGCTCCTTTATAATTGCCTGATTCGCACGTCCCTTGGTCGCTGGTTCGGTCACCGAGAGACTTAAATATGCTCTGCCCTGACCATCGTTGTAAGAACCGGTTGCACCCGCGCGCGGCGCCTTCGTGGTTGCACGGACGTGAACCATTACACCAGTATCTATCATGGTAAACGGCTGATACAACACTGGATTTTATGCCCGTATGGCGTGCAAAATTCTAAGTCTAAAGAGCACGCATCAGCCAACCGAGCACCACCACATCCCGCAAAAATACCAACCCCAAAATGGCTATAACTGGGGAAATATCGATTCCCCCCAGGTTAGGCATGCGCCGACGAATTGGTCGCAATATAGGACTGGTCAGCCGTCTTATCGCCGTTCCTATCAAGTATACAAAATGGCTCCTTGTATTGATGACATTGAGAGATGCCAACCAACTCAGAATTACATCGAGGATGAATACCCACATGTAGAGTTTGATACAGTAGGCAGTGAAGAAAAGCAGTTCAGGCATGGTATAGTTCAAACCCTGTTGAATTGAGATGACGGGGATTTACGCTAGCTATACACCCTTATATAAATCATACACACACTACGCGGAAGCCACTTACGCCTGCCTAAGAAACCACAAGGCAATAGGCACCGCCGCCAGGGGCCGTAGCTCAGCTGGGAGAGCGCGACGTTCGCAAGGGATTGTTCTGCCATTTTTCCCTTGATTCGCAATGGTTTACGACCATACGAATCGGTACGTGAATGATAAGTGAACTTGGTATAGTAAAAAAATTGATGTACATACAGGGTCGGTTTATCAAGCAATGGTAACCGTTTCTGACCAAATGGGGGTGTAGCTCAGTTGGGAGAGCGTCTGGTTCGCAATCAGAAGGTCGTGAGTTCGATTCTCATCATCTCCACCACTTTTCTTCGTGTCTTAATATCCCATACATGAGTTCTAAAGGGTGTGCGAGGAGAGGCAATGGCCGCGCGTTATAAAGTATCTGAATTTTGATGTTGTGGTGATCGGTGCTGGTGTGACCGGTCTCTATCAGCTGCATTGTCTTCGGACATTGGGTTTCCGGGTCCAGGTATTTGAGACGGGCAGGATGTTAGGGGCACGTGGTATTGGAACCGATATCCTGGATGTCGCTTTGATTCGGAAAGTTATTCCTACGCCTATTCGTTTTCTCAAGAGTTATTGGATGAGTGGCGTTAATCCTGATGTGGAGGGTAAACAGCAGCGCGTCTTTGTCCGTTACGATGGTATATGGCCTGATTACCGCAGCCGTTGCAGGAAAATTTCAGAATCTGGATATCAGGAACTTCAATTGTCTTAGGGGTGGCAAGTAATGACTGGTTTGCAAGAATTACGAGATAAGATGGATTCGGGGGTTCAGTGTTTTGGCCCAAGCATTACCCTTAAGGATCCAGTTATTGCTGAGGCCCTGGGGTTGTCAGTTCGATTTCCCTCGGCTCCACCAACTCTTAATAAGACCCACAGATTTCAGCAATATTAGCGGTATCACTATCTCTATATACTAGACCATATACATAACACGTATACACATAGGTTGTTGTGATATAGGGTTTGTACGTCATGCCAAAGACAAGCAAGAACCACCATTTGAAACTTCATCACAAGACGTGGGTCTTTAGACACCGGTGGCCTAAAGATGTTCAGAAGTCGGTAGGTCAAACAGAATTTATTAAATCACTTAAAACTAAAAATTTGTACGAGGCCCTCATTGAACGGGACGTGCTATTAGCTGAATGCTTGAAGCATCAGCAGTTAGTTCGTTCAGGAGACCATGCTGCAATCCAAGAAGAGCTGGTCCGATTTAGAGGTCTCTGGGTTGATAAAAACCCTGAAAACTGGGGTGAAGAAGAAAAATTGCAAGACCAGATATTCAATAGGGCAGTAGAGTTAAACGTTGATGGTGGTATGCCCGCACTGTGGGAAGAAATTAACAAAGATCCTACTGCACCTAGTATGGACCGTGCACTTCAAAGATTGGGAGCATTGGGAAAAGTTAATGATTACATATATATAGCGACGGGCAGGCAAGACCTGTCGCTGTCATTACCGATCTACCTAAACGAATGGTTAGAGTGGAGACAAAGGGACGTTAAACTTAAAACTGTGGAAGATGGAAAAGCAGTCGTACTAAGATTCGCACTAGGCTTTCCTACCCTAGACGATGTTAATAAACGAGATGTGTTCAGATGGTTTGAACGCGAAAGACAAATAAGAAAACTATCAGTTCCACGAAGAAAGAAGATGAAGGGCCATCTAGTAAGTTACTGGACCTACCTACAGAAACATCTGTCCACTGCGGTAGTTCCTGAAGATGTTGATCCATTTGTCAACGTAACTTTTCCAAAACAGAAGAAACGAAGCTACAACCGCATAACTGGTTGGAAAGAATTCCCTAAGTTGGGTGATGATGTTGTTCGTATTCTTAGCGCTGCAGTTGAAAAGAATGACCACCCTTTGTGGGAGCTAATAATCCTACTCATCTATACGGGTCTACGACCAGAAGAAGCCGTTCAATTAAAACCGAGGGATGTGCATAAGGACGAACAGGGTCATTGGTTTCATGTGGCAGATAGTAAGACACCAGCAGGGATACGCGATATTCCGATACACGGAAACATACAGCA
>PTKD01000044.1 GCA_002938115.1 Alphaproteobacteria bacterium MarineAlpha9_Bin7
TCTAAAGTAAAACTTTAATGAATACATTCAATAACTTGCGAGAGGAAATTTATAGTGCACTTTCGCGTTTGAAGCAGTCTGGCCATATCCCTGGCGAGATAGTGACGAGTGCAATTTCGGTGGAACCTCCTCGCGATCCCGCGCACGGGGATGTGACTACGAACGCAGCACTGGTGTTGGCTGGTCCGGCCAAACGTAAACCTAGGGATTTGGCACAGATTCTGGCGCCGGAACTCGAGCGGATTAATGACGTGGCTTCGGTTGATATAGCCGGTCCCGGCTTTATTAATTTGCATCTAGATGATGATTATTGGCGACGGTTACTTCAGCAAGTACTTGAGGCCGGTCCAGAATATGGTCGCAATGAACTTGGCGCAGGTCGTAAAGTGATTGTTGAGTTTGTCTCGGCCAATCCCACAGGTCCGCTTCACGTGGGGCATGCGCGTGGGGCTGTTTTTGGAGACGTATTGTCTCGTTTACTTATTTTTTCTGGGTTTGACGTTACGCGAGAATATTATTGGAATGATGCTGGTGCTCAGGTGGATAAGCTGGCCGCTGCCGTTTATCAACGGTATCTCGAAGGTATAGAGGGTGGCACATCTGTTGGCGTCGCGCGCCAGCGAGAAGTGGAGATTGAGTACAAAGGGGAGTATTTGATTGAGATTGGTTTGGCGTTGGCGAGGGACGAGGGCGATAAGTGGAGAGGTGTGCCAGAATCGGAGTGGTTGCCACAATTTCGGGCAGTTGCGGTTGATGCGATGAAGTCACTAATTCGTGATGATCTGAGATCACTGGGTGCCGAGTTTGATAGTGAGGTGTCTGAAAGCAAGCTTGTTGAGGATGGGAAAGTCGATGCAGCTGTTGGTGCGCTAAAGTCGCGGGGATTACTTTACGAGGGCAAATTGGATCCGCCTAAGGGTAAAACCAAGGAATGGGATTCGCGTCAGCAAACTTTGTTTCGGTCTACACGATATGGAGACCAGGTGGATCGTCCATTGCGAAAGTCGGACGGTACGTGGACCTATTTTGCTACCGATATTGCGTATCACCTGGATAAATTCAATCGCGGGCATCGTGAAATGATTGACGTCTGGGGTGCTGATCACGGCGGTTATGTGAGTCGGGTTAGAGCTGCTGTCAAAGCACTAACGGATGGCGCTGCTAAGTTTGATGTCAAGCTGTGCCAGATGGTACGATTATTCGAAGATGGAAAACCGGTCAAAATGTCGAAACGTGCGGGGAGTTTTGTTACCGTTAGTGATCTGTTAGAGGCGATGGAGAAAAGGGTTGGGGGTCAGGTTGGCAGGGACGTTGTTCGTTTTATAATGTTAACCCGAAAAAATGATGCACCACTTGATTTTGATTTTGCTAAAGCGGCGGAGCAGTCGCGTGATAACCCGGTATTTTATGTTCAATACGCTAACGCTCGAATATGCTCCATCAAGCGTCGGGTATCTGGTAACGAAGCTTTTTGTAAACCTGTTAGCGCCTCTGATTTGGCTCGCCTTGAACAATCCGATGAGCTGTCTTTAATTAGGCTAGTTGGCGACTGGCCCCGGCAAGTTGAGGCTGCCGCAGTTGCACGTGAGCCACATCGCTTGGCATTTTACTTGTATGATTTAGCTTCTGCGTTTCATGCTCTTTGGAATAAGGGAAACGATGAACCTGCTGCGCGATTTATCGTTGAGAATGATCCAAGTCTTACCCGTGCTCGCTTGGCTTTGATTGAGGCGGTTCGAATCGTAATTGTTGGAGGACTTGCCAATTTGTTTGGGATCACTCCACAAGATGAAATGCGCTGAATGTTACTTAGTAACAAATGAGAACTTTCCTGGTCTTCGGCGTGGTGTTTTCCGCAGTTTGTTTGTTTATTTTCGTTGTATGGCGTGCCGCTACAACACAGCAAAGTTTACACAACTATGCTGATTTACCGGTAATTGAAGCACTTTCGGGTCCTGCCCGTGTTCCGCCGGAGTCGCCTGGGGGGTTGCAGGTGCCGCACCTGGATAAAACAGTGTTTGATGCCTTCGAGGATAGCAGGCAGACGACGCGAGTGGAAAAATTACTTCCGTCACCGGACAAGCCACGCGACCCATCCCAGTTAGCCGGTACAATTGAACATTTAGAAGAAATGCTGGAAGTTTTGGCGAAAGATCCGGCGGAGCCAGAATCGGGTGGAGAAATTATCCATAAGCGTTTCAAAGAAGGTGCTGCCGTGAATGTTGGAGCGGATTCCGGACCGGCCCCATCTGATTTTGACAGTGAATCCGTTGATGGGAATCCTATATCATCAAAATCGTTACACACGTTAAATTCTTTATTCGCAGTGCAGCTTGCTTCCTTCCGTAGCTTTGAGGCCGCGGAGGCAGGTTGGAAGAAAATTTTTGCGCAGGAAAGTCAGTTGCTTAGTGGTTTGTCGCCTACCATCAGTAAGGTAGAATTAGAGGATGCAGGTGGGACTTTCTATCGTCTCCAAGCCGGATTGTTAGCGGATCACGATGCGGCTGCGGCACTATGTCAGGCCTTAACTGCGCAAAATTTGGATTGTCTGATTGTACGGCCTTGAGCCCACACCTCGGCCGTTGATATTTGGCTGTGCGGGTCCCGATCTACTCGATGACGAACGCTCTCTCTTTGCTAAAGCCAATCCATATGGTTTTATTCTATTCGATCGCAATATCGAAAATCCTAAGCAGGTGCGCTTGCTTGTAGGTGAATTGCGAGAGGCGGTAGGTAGACGAGATGCTCCGGTTCTCGTAGACCAGGAAGGGGGACGTGTCGCGCGCCTTGGACCACCTTTTTGGCGCACCTCACCGGCCGCTGGGAGATTGGGGGCTTTGATAGGGGATGACGTTGCTAAGGCATGTAAAGCGATCTTTCTGAATAGCCAAATAATTGCCTACGAACTTTCCGAACTTAATATATCTGTTGATTGTATGCCTGTACTCGATCTCGCGGTTGCAGGAGGCCACGAGGTAATAGGTGACCGCGCGTATGGTACTGTGCCTACTCGAGTGGCAGAATTTGGGCGTGCAGCTTGTTCAGGGTTGTTGAGCGGCGGGGTATTGCCAGTAATTAAGCATATACCCGGCCATGGGCGCGCAACAATTGATAGCCATGTCTCGCTGCCCTTTGTAGAGGCCGCTTGGGCAGACCTGTTGGGGGCTGATTTCGCACCTTTCAGGGCTCTATGCGACATGCCCTTGGCAATGACGGCTCACGTTGTTTTTACGGCGATCGATAAAGACCATCCAGCAACTACCTCGCCGTTAGTCATACGCGATGTAATTCGTGGTGAAATCGGGTTTGAAGGTTTGTTGATGACTGACGATATTTGCATGCCTGCCCTTCAGGGCTCCCCCATCGAACGGGCGGAGAGGGCATTGGCTGCCGGCTGTGACGTAGTGCTTCATTGTAATGGGAAATTAAAGGAAATGGCAGAAATAGCGAATGGCATCGGTTTGATGGGGAAGATCAGTCGGAGACGTGCGATACGTGCAGCA
Organism: Alphaproteobacteria bacterium MarineAlpha9_Bin7; assembly: GCA_002938115.1. Taxonomy (GTDB): domain Bacteria; phylum Pseudomonadota; class Alphaproteobacteria; order UBA7887; family UBA7887. The sequence continues at coordinate 3,504 of PTKD01000044.1, forward strand.
TCACTTCGTGGTAAGCAACTTTCGCCGGAAGAATTCGCTGATGCAAAAATAAACCTTGATAGTTTGCTTGGTTAAAGAGAAGAGACGAAGACTATGGTGGAGATTGGGTATTTAGTTTCAACTTGGTTGTTCCCCGTGTTAGTTGCCATCACGCTGCATGAGGCTGCACATGGCTACGTAGCGTGGCAACTTGGAGATTCGACGGCAAAGTTACAGGGGAGGGTCACCTTCAACCCGTTAAAGCATATTGATCCGGTCGGCACGCTACTTCTCCCAGGTTTGCTTATCTTGATACGTGCTCCATTTCTGTTTGGTTTTGCCAAGCCTGTGCCGATCAATTTTATGAAACTCCGCAATCCGCGCCGTGACATGGTCTGGGTAGCCCTGGCTGGGCCCGGGATGAATTTGGTACTTGCACTAGTCTCAGCTTTCTTAGTTCACTTCGCTGTTTTAGCTCCTAGTTTCTTGGAACCATGGGTAGTACAAAACCTGGTAAATTCCATTTTAATTAATCTAGTACTAGCAATTTTTAATCTAATTCCCCTTCCTCCGTTGGACGGAGGCCGCGTAGCCGTGGGGCTCTTGCCACACCCATGGTCAAGTCTGTTGGCACGGACCGAGCGGTATGGGTTGTTAGTTTTGATTGGCCTAATATTCATCGTGCCGTTAATCGCTGGTGAGGTTGGGATAGAATTTAATCTTTTTGTCTGGTTGGTTGGTGTGCCGGTGGAGGCATTATTTAACTTGATCGCAGTTGTTGCCGGCCTACGGTAATATGCCGATCCCAAATATAAAATTGATAAAAACTGGAACTCCAACATCGGTGTTGCAACAACCTCAACAACTAGTACTTGATCTAGATGGTTTTGAAGGTCCTATTGACCTGCTCCTTGCTTTGGCAAGAGAACAAAAAGTTGACTTGGCCCGAATTTCCATTCTCGAACTGGCCAATCAATATCTTGCATATGTTGAAAGTGCGCGCCAGTTGCGTTTGGAGTTAGCCTCGGATTACCTTGTTATGGCAGCTTGGCTAGCTTATTTGAAATCACGACTTCTTCTGCCGCGTGAGAATGATGAAGAGGAACCGGATCCTGAACTTCTTGCGGAAGCATTAGCATTACAACTGCGCCGTTTGGAAGCGATGCGCGACGCCGGGCAAAACCTTTTTGCTCGTGACTTGCTCGGCCGGGACGTGTTTGCGCGGGGTAACGCTGAAGGTTTAGCGATTGTATTCCGGCCATATTATTCGCCATCGATGCACGATCTGGTCAGAGCATATGCGGATCAGCGCCGACGTGGCGAGTCAACTAGGATGTCAATTGAACCTAGCGAGATCTACAGTGTTGAAATGGCACTACGGCGGCTTTCTAACATGGTGGGACAAAATTTGGACTGGATGAGTCTGCAAAGCTTTTTGCCTGCAGATCTTGTGGATGGTTTGATTGCCCGGTCTGCCTTAGCGTCAACATTTGCGGCGTCGCTTGAACTTGCACGCGAGGGTAAAATTGAAGTTCAGCAGCAGGGCATGTTTGGTCCAATATATTTGCGTCTCCGGAAAGTGGAGGCCTGACCATGGAGGAGCGTCACCGTCACTTACGCATCGTCGAAGCACTGTTATTCTCGTCAAAAGACCCGTTGTCTGCAGAAATAATAGCGGAACATATTCCTCAAGTGGAAGATGTAACGAGCTTACTTGCAGAACTTTCAGACCATTATTCGGAACGTGGTGTAAATCTAGTAAATGTTGCAGGAGGCTGGACATTTCGCACTGCTCCCGACATGGGACCGGTACTGCAACGAGAGGCGGAAGTTAAACGGAAGCTGTCGCGTGCCGCTTTAGAAACGCTTGCGATAGTGGCATACCATCAACCGGTTACCCGGGCTGAGATTGAACAAATTCGCGGTGTGACAGTAAGCAAGGGTACACTAGACATACTGTTTGACGCGGGTTGGGTTGCTCCTAGGGGTCGTCGTAGGACACCTGGCAGACCGGTAACTTGGGTTACTACAGATGATTTCCTCAATCACTTTGGGTTGTCTGAGATTGACGATTTGCCCGGTGTCGAAGAGCTGAGGGCGTCGGGCTTGTTAGATGTGTCCCCGCCGCCGCTGATTATTGCTGAGGCGGGTTTAGAGGACGACGGACGCGAGATAGACGACGAAGATCAACCAGATTTTATGGTTGAACTAGGCGAGGACGAGGAATAGGGCATCTGAGTGAAGGTGGAAAATCTACTTTCTGCTTGCATTCCGTTATCAATTTAGCGTCGTTTTTCAGGAAATTTGCGGAACGTTTGTTTTTGTCGGCGTAGTTCGCCGGGAAAATTTTTCCCATGGGACAACCGACAGAGATTGAGTTATTTGATCGGGGGCGGTAGAACTAATTGAGAACAAGAATTAGTCGCGTTCTTGATCAATATTCCAAGGAACGATTCATGGCTCTGCATAGTTACCTATCGGGGATATCGCAAATGTTCCTAGTAGTTACGCTACTTATCGTCGGAACTGCTGGGGTCCGTGAGGTTTTGGCGGCGGAGGTAAATGTTTATTCGGGGCGCAAAGAAGCACTCATCCGACCAGTTCTGGACCGGTTCACAGAGCAAACGGACATCATCGTCAACTTGGTTAGTGGCAAAGCCGGTCAGCTGCGAGAGCGTTTGTTGGTAGAGGGGCGCAATAGTCCCGCCGACGTTCTGATCACAGCCGACGTGGCTAACCTTCACCGTGCAACGGTTGCGGGCTTATTCCAACCCATTGACTCGGAAGTTCTCGATAGACGAATCCCGGCAATTTACCGTGACCCAGGCAAACATTGGTTTGGCCTGAGTCTTCGTGCGAGGATTTTTGTATATGCTCGTGAACGCGTCCAAGTCGATGAGCTGTCAACATATGAAGACTTGACCGCCCTGAAATGGCGGGACCGTATTACCGTGCGCTCTTCTAGCAACGTGTACAATCAGTCGTTGATTTCTTCTATGATTGCCGTCCATGGTATTGATGCTGCAGAACTTTGGGTTCGTGGGCTTGTTAAGAACTTTGCTCGTTCACCGAAGGGCGGCGACACCGACCAAATTCGTGCCGTGGCTGCAGGTGAAGCGGATATTGCTATAGTTAATTCTTATTATTATGGGCGATTAGTGGCCTCTTCGAAGAGAAGCGACAGCGACATCGTCGAGAGGACAGCTATTTTTTTTCCTAATCAAGGTGGGCGTGGAACTCATGTGAATGTCTCCGGAGCAGGTGTGACGGCTTACGCAAAAAATCGTTTGGAAGCAATATCACTATTGGAATTTATGGCTTCGCCAGAGGGACAGAGTTTGTTTGCCGATCTTAACCATGAATTTCCTGTAAGTGGGGACGTGAGTAAGTCGCGCATTGTTTCTACTTGGGGTTCATTCATAGCTGATGAACTGAACCTCGCGCTTCTAGGCGAACATAATGGCGATGCAATCCGGGTTGCTGACCGTGCTGGCTGGAGATGAATGTTCCTCGGGTGTTACTAGTGGCTCTGTTGAAGAGGCCGTAGTTTTTGTGTGCGCTAGCACGATGAGAACGTTTTGACCTTTCAAGATAAATTTAGCTCGGTTGCTCTAGGGATGCGCCGGTGTCGGCCTGACCTGTGGCAAATTGTCTCATTGCTAATAGCTATTTTGGTATCAATTCCTGCGCTAGTTGTTCTCGTCCATTTGGCCTTTCCTATGGGCGAGGTATGGCAACATCTTGCGGATACTGTGCTGCTACGCTATGTGCGTAATACCGCCTGGCTCGCGTTGGGGGTCGGGTCGGTCGGGTTTATAATAGGCGGTGGCACGGCATGGTTGTGTGCTAACTGCCGTTTCCCTGGTCGGTCCATATTTAAATGGGCATTATTACTTCCCCTTGCCGTTCCCACGTATGCGATTGCCTTCAGTTATGCAGGATTACTAGAGTACGCAGGGCCGCTCCAGACAAGTTTGCGGTCAGCTTTTGGATGGTCGCGCGGTGACTATTGGTTCCCTGAAATCCGCTCTTTGCCCGGCGCAATTATGGTAATGGCTTGCGTGCTTTATCCGTACGTCTACTTGCTCGGGCTTGCGGCATTTACGGGGCAATCCAGCAATGCATCTGAAGTTAGTCGCACTTTGGGGAAGGGTCCTTGGGTTACCTTTTTTAGAGTTACGCTACCCTTGGCCAGGCCCGCTATGATCGCTGGTACAGCTCTAATGATTATGGAGGCACTCAGTGATTTTGGCGCGGTCCAATACCTGGGTGTAGATACTTTTACGACCGGTATTTACCGTACGTGGTTCGCGCTTGGCGCGCCTCAGGCGGCGGCGCAATTGTCTGCTATACTCTTGCTGTTCGTGTTTGCAACCATGTTGGCGGAGCAGTGGTCCCGGGGAAGGGCCCGCTTTTACCAAGTTACCGGGCGGGATCGATTATCGTCGGGTATTGAGCTCCGCGGGACACGCGCCCTATTGGCAGTGATTGCCTGCCTAGTGCCACTGTCGCTGGGGTTTCTCATTCCAAGTGCGCAGTTGGTCTTTTGGACGGTATCGACGTGGTCCGAGGTGGTGGACTATCGGTTTGTTCAATACGCTTGGCATAGCGTTTCTCTTGCAGCACTTACTGCCGTGTTGGCATTATTTTTCGCCTTAACGCTCCGGTACTCTCTTAGAATTGGGGGAAGTTGGGGAAGCCGGTTAAGCATACGTTTTGCTGGTCTGGGTTACGCTGTGCCAGGCTCGGTGATTGCAGTGGGCGTCTTACTGCCTTTTGGGTGGTTGGATAGAACGGTGGACGAATTTGCGCGGGAGTGGTTCGGTACTTCAACCGGCTTGATATTTACGGGCGGGATCGCAGCTATGGTGTTCGGTTATTTAGTTCGATTTATGGCTGTTGCACTGGGGGCGGTCGAATCGGCTTTGGATAAAGTAAGTCCGCGGTTGGATGAAGCAGCACAAACGCTTGGTGTCCGTCCCGTTCAACGGTTATGGCGGCTTCATGTCCCGTTATTGTTCAACGGGCTCTTGACAGGTGGTTTATTGGTATTTGTCGACGTGATGAAGGAGCTGCCGGCAACATTAATATTGCGGCCATTCAACTATGATACATTGGCCGTGCGTGCGTACGAATTGGCTTCTGATGAACTCTTAGCAGAATCCGCGAGTGCCGCCCTTGCTATTGTAGCCGTTGGATTGATTCCAGTGATTGTACTTAGTCGTTCTATCGGGCGTTTTGGCTTCACTGTACCTGGGAAAGGTGGTCGGGTATGACGGCGATCTTGCCAGGATTGGAATTGGCGGGCGTTAGTCACACGTTTGGAAAGAAAACAGTAATACAAGGTTTGGACCTTATCGTTCCAGGTGGCTCGTTGACTTGTTTACTGGGTCCGTCCGGTTGCGGCAAGACGACGGTGTTGCGTTTAGCAGCTGGTCTTGAAACTCTCCAGGTGGGGCAGATTAAAATCAACGATGTGTGTGTTGCAGATGTAAATAATGCAATTCCTCCCGAGACAAGGAATGTTGGTCTTATGTTTCAAGATTATGCCCTATTCCCCCATTTGACCGTACTTAGAAATGTTTCCTTCGGACTTAATTCTTTGCCCGCGGATTCGAGGGATGTTATGGCAAAAGAGGCACTAGCCCGTGTCGGGATGTTAGATGCGGCTGGTTTTTATCCGCATATGCTTTCCGGCGGTGAACAACAGAGAGTTGCATTGGCCCGTGCCGCAGCGCCTGCTCCTGGAGTGATGTTACTTGATGAGCCTTTTTCGGGGTTAGATACTGAACTTCGCGCCAGTTTGCGTCAGGATACCCTGCGTCTGATAAAGGAGACTGGAGCAACGACACTGATGGTCACCCATGATCCAATGGAGGCAATGTTGGTGGCTGACAATTTAGTACTAATGAATGGGGGCAGGGTAGTTCAGGCAGGGTTACCCATGGATCTTTATCGCCAACCAAAGACCCCATTTTGTGCGAGATTTCTAGGGGAGGCAATTGAATATATTGGGTTCGTACGATCTGGGGAGGTGATCACTCCACTAGGTTCCGTGCCCGCAGAGAATGCAAAGGAAGGCGACGAAGTAGTGGTTTTGGTGCGACCGGAAGCCTTGAATCTAAGACCTGAATCGGAAGGACAGGGTATCGTCGCAACCGTCGGCGATCGGAGAGATTTGGGGTTGCAGACCAAATTGGAGCTTCGGCTCGAACCCGACGATGAACCGGTTCATGTAAATCTGTTGGCACAGAATTTACCACTCACTGGCAGCAAAGTGGCGGTATTCCTTGATTTCTCGATGGTATTTGTATTTCCGGTCAGGGATCGCTAAGTACTATGAGTTCAACGGGCCGTCAGCGTTAAATACGGCTGTTCAGGTTAGGCTTAATTATACAGGAGGCGCGCCTCCGCGTTATTCGGGAGAGCATGTTATGGGCAACATTGGGGTTTGGCAGATTGTTCTGATCCTTGCGATCGTGTTGATCTTATTCGGCGCCGGAAAATTACCGCGCGTCATGGGTGACGTTGCCAAAGGGGTGAAAAGCTTTAAGGCGGGCTTAAAGGAAGAGCCAGAGGAGAAGACAGTGAAAGAGGTGTCGCAGGCTGAAGTTAGTCCTGTGGCTGCCTCAGAGGAAACTTCGGCGGAACCGGCCCCGGTGGTCAACAAACAGGACGGACCAGCGAATAGTTAAAGCTGTTCTGTGTACTGTTGATGAACAAATAAGGGATTGAAGAGGACGGATAGTGCTAGACCTCGGTTGGAGTGAAATGGCGATGATCGCTGTGGTGGCGCTGTTCGTCATTGGACCCAAGGACTTGCCTAAGGCTCTGCGTACGCTGGGGCATTATGGTGGCAAGGTTCGTGGTCTTGCGCGCGAATTCCGTTCGAGCATCGACGACGCTGTCCGTGAAGCGGAATTGGAGGAGGTCAAAAATCAAATCCAATCCGCGGCAAATATGGATTTGGATACCGCACTCGATGCCACAGAACGGCTCGCAGAAAATCGCCAGAAGTCGGATTCGGAATCAACTTCTGATGACGAAAATGTCGAGCCGAAAGAGTCAAAGACAACCGATGATGTTCCGGTGAACAAACATTTTGCGCGGTTTGGGGAGCATTACACTAAGACGGGTGATAGTGCATCTACTGTTGCGTCAACTCATGCCGCACCTCCTGCGGACGACAAGGACCAGACCCCAACGGTGAGCCCGGCACAAAATCTTCCGAGTGGCGTAGCTCAAGTAGTTGAGGCTCGGGAACGAGCTGGGACCAAAGTTCGGACGGAAGCTGAGGATGCAAAAAAAACGGAATCAGCTGCTCCGGAAACTCTAGCCGAATCCTAATTTTCTCCTGTGTCGACCTCACACGAGCCTGACGAAAACGAACTCGGCGCAAAGGCGCCGCTTATCGAGCACCTGATCGAATTTCGCAATCGTCTCATGTATTCGGTGATTGCATTATTTGTGTGTTTTCTTGCCTGTTATATCGTTGCTGAGGACATATACGCCTTTCTGGTGCGGCCGTTGGCGCAAATATACGCGGATATCGGCGTTGAAAACCCGCGGATGATTTATACGGCCTTGCATGAGGCTTTTTTTACGTACCTGAAACTAGCTTTTTGGGCGGCCGTTTTCCTATCATTTCCGGTACTAGCTATCCAGGTTTACATGTTTATCGCTCCAGGGCTTTATAAAAATGAGCGGGGCGCATTTTACCCATTTTT
>PTKD01000045.1 GCA_002938115.1 Alphaproteobacteria bacterium MarineAlpha9_Bin7
AATATCCAAAACTCTGGGTGCCTCCATACCAAACGAGAGAATCACCACGTCAAAAACTGACTTAAGTTCTTCGTAGGTCAGGTCACGACCAAGTTCCACGTTCCCAACAAAACGAACCCCGGGCTTATCAAGGATCTTCTCATACAATTTAGTGACATTTTTTGTGTTCAAGTGATCAGGCGCGACACCGAACCGAACCAGTCCAAATGGCGTGGGCCATCGATCAATTATATCAATTCGAGAACCCGGAAATGCCTTGAGCATAGCGTCAGCCGCATAGAATCCTGATGGCCCCGCGCCGACCACAGCGACAGAAAGATTCATCCCGGCTTACACCCAACTATAAGAGACATCGAGATGACTTTAATGACACAAAATGCCTCAAGGGAGTCGGAGTTCGTAGTCCCACTTGAGGCTCCTTATCCACCAATATCCCTCACCTTTGTCCTATTTCACGTGGACTCTCACCGCGTCCGCGGTATCCCCAAACACGGCAGGAAATCAAGAGACCAGAAAACAAAATTTCAACATCGCGCAACACCGAATATTTCTTTCTCTCACACCCTTTCCAGTACCACTGCAATTCCCTGACCGACCCCGATACACATGGCGCATAATGCATGACGTCCACCCTTTGCCGCTAGCTGGTACATAGCGGTAGTGATAAGGCGGGCACCACTCATCCCCAGTGGATGGCCCAGTGCAATAGCACCACCCTGTGGATTTACATTTCCTGAATCATCTGGCAATCCTAGATCACGAAGCACCGCAATCGCTTGGGCGGCAAATGCTTCATTCAGCTCTATAAGGTCGAAGTCCTTCACGGAAAGCCCACACCTCTCCATTGCCTTACGACTTGCCGGTGCAGGTCCCATACCCATTATCCGTGGCTCAACGCCAGCGGTGGCCATCGTAACGACGCGCGCGCGCGGAGTTAACCCAAATCTCTTGGCTGCTTTTTCTGATGCCAATACCAAAGCACAAGCACCATCATTAACGCCGGCTGCATTTCCCGCAGTGACAGTGCCGTCTTCGCGGAAAGGCGTCGGAAGCTTTGCCAAGCCTTCAAGCGTAGTCTCGGGTCGAAGATGTTCGTCCCGATCAACTATAATGGGTTCCCCTTTGCGTCTCGGAATAGTCACTGGCGTTATTTCATGTGCAAAAGCCCCATTCTCCTGCGCTATTCCGGCGGATTTCTGGCTTCGAAGCGCAAAAGCATCCTGATCGTCGCGGCGAATTTGAAACGCTTCCGCCACGTTCTCCGCAGTCTCAGGCATGGAGTCGACACCGAACTGCTTTTTCATCAAATTGTTCACAAACCTCCAACCGATCGTCGTGTCATACAACTCGGTTTGACGAGCAAATGCGTTCTGTGCCTTGCCCATTACAAACGGGGCACGAGACATGCTTTCGACGCCGCCTGCGATCACCAATTCTGCCTCGTTACAACGGATCGCACGAGCCGCGGTCCCTACTGCGTCCATGCTTGAACCACACAGACGGTTTACGGTCATGCCGGGGACCTGTTTTGGCAAACCCGCAAGCAACCCTGCCATGCGGGCAACATTTCGATTGTCTTCGCCGGCCTGATTGGCGCAGCCATATATCACGTCGTCCACCTGTTCCCAGTCCACACCTTGATTACGCACCATAAGCGCCGAGATCGGCAAAGCCGCGAGGTCATCTGTACGAACTGATGACAATGCCCCGCCATAACGCCCGATTGGGGTCCGCGTTGCATCACAAATAAAGGCCTCGGCCATAACAGCTTCTCCCTTGTTCTAAAACAACGGCGTAGTCCCCGTGAACATGACATTTCTTTGGGATCAAGGGTAGAGGCCAAGCCAATTTTTCCTCAATATCGCTTTTTAAATTTTCACTGTAAACTCCGGAAAATCATGATCCATCGTCATCTCACCGTATTCGGCATTGCCGTAACATTGGGACTATCAGCTTATTTTTGCATGATCGTCCTTAACATGATGCTGACCGCGATAGGGCTGTAACTGACGTTGGAAACGCCAGGGCTCCTTTTGAACGGACCGACCATGGCATCGCGTACCATTGTGTTAGCACATGGGGCGGGTGCAGGGATGGACAGCCCCTTCATGAACTCGATCGCATCTGGCCTGGTTGAGCGCGGCGAGCGAGTTGCACGCTTCGAGTTTCCATACATGAACGAGCGCCGTATTGATGGTGGGCGCAAACCTCCAAACACCTCAGCGACGCTAATGGATTGCTGGAGGGAAGCGATTAAGCTCCTAGGGCCAGCAGACCGACTAGTCATTGGTGGAAAGTCGCTGGGCGGCAGAATAGCCAGCTTGGTTGCTGATGAAACAAACGTTGCTGGTCTACTTTGCTTAGGCTATCCATTTCATCCTCCGGGACAACCCGAACGGATTCGTACACAGCATCTCACGGATCTGGCAACGCCAACCCTAATCGTCCAAGGTGAGCGCGATCCTTTCGGAAACCAGGGTGAGGTTGACGGTTACGACTTGTCAAACTCTATTCGTATCGTTTGGCTTTCCGACGGCGACCATTCGTTTAAACCGCGCAAGAAATCAGGGCATACGGAACCGGAGAATCTAGACAAAGCCATCCATTCGATTTCAACGTTTGTGGAGCGATTATTTTAACTGGGCGATCTGCAAACATTTCTAAAACAGCACACAACGGCAAACTTCCATAGTTTAAAGCGTCACAATAGTCCCGTATCCTTAAGCGCCCTCCTTTGTCGACCGGCGAGCTCATCCACCTTAAAATCTTCAATCAACGTCTCAAACATCTGATGCCAGTTGATTTCGGCCTTGAGACGCATGAATACCGCTCCCAGACCTATCGCGGCCCGATCCACCAAAACGAACTCCCGCGGGGGCCGCACACCACCGATACGACGCAATTCGGAATGCACTTCGGAAGCGACATCAACACCATAATGACTGGCATCACCTTCTTGGATTGCCCGCGTCCGGTCCTCCATGAGAGGCGCGTAAACAAATTTAGCCCATATATTCAGGATCTCAATCATTTCCCGTGACAGATTCTCAAAGCCCCAGCTCTCATACGCCGATACTGCTAGTTCCTCGTCATTTGTGAGGAGAGCGCGGTACAAATCAATAACGCCTTTAACAAAACTTGCCTCGAAAATTCGTACGCATCCAAAATCGAGCAAATTAATTCCGAGATCTGGCCGAGCCGAGTAATTGCCGAGATGTGGGTCACCATGAATAACCCCGTAGTAGTAAAAAGGAACATACCAAGCTCTAAACATATTGTGGGCCAGTTTGTTGCGCTGAACCGCAGGAGCACCCTCGAACTCCAGCAATGACTTGCCATCAAGCCAAGTCATGGTCAGCAAACGAGCGGTTGACAGCTCTTCAATAACATCTGGTAGCCATACCCCCGGTTCGTCACGCAACATTGTGCCGAACAGATGTATGTGCCGGGCCTCTCGCCGATAGTCGAGCTCCTCCCGGAGTCGATCCATCATTTCCCTATGGATTTCGCCGGGATCAATACTGGAATCGTAGCGACGATAGATCGCAAAAATTAACTTCAACTGCTTTAAATCCGCTTCAACAGCCGAGTTCATGTCCGGGTACTGCAGTTTGCAGGCCAAAGCCCTACCATCCATCGACTGCGCTCGATGCACCTGACCAAGTGAGGCAGCACGGGCAGCCTGGCGATCAAAGAATTTCAGTTTATCCTGCCATGCCGCGCCTAATTCACCAGCCATCCGCCGTTTAACAAAAAGCCATCCCATCGACGGTGCGTCCGCTTGCAAGTGACGAAGTTCCGTCGCGTATTCAGGCGGAAGAGCATCTGGAATCGTGGACACCAACTGGGCTATCTTCATTAAAGGACCCTTGAGCCCACCGAGCGCCTCACGTAGTTCTTCGGCGTGACGACGGCGATCTAAGGAAATACCTAGATATCGCTCGCCGACGAGCTTTGCAGCAAGACCCCCCACGCTCTTGGAAACCTTCGCGTATCGGAGCACACGACCGGCCAACCGATTTTCGTCAGAATGGCTCATAGGAGAACTAAAATGCCTCCTCGAGCTCATCAACAAATCCCTCGATTACATCAAGTCCCTTCTTCCAAAACTTAGGATCACTGGCATCTAGGCCAAATGGTTTTAGCAATTCACCATGCCGCTTCGCACCGCCTGACGAAAGAAGACTTATATATTTTTCTTCAAAACCAGCATCAGACGTTTGATAAACGCCATACAGCGCGTTTACAAGGCAGTCGCCGAAAGCGTATGCGTACACATAAAAAGGGGTATGGATGAAATGCGGAATATAGGACCAGTAGACTCGGTAATCGTCATGTAGGCGGATACCGGGACCTAGGCTTGCGCGCTGAACGTCCATCCAGACATCACTGATTTCATCGGTACTTAATTCGCCTTCCGGACGCAAATCATGGAGCTCGCGTTCGAATTCACAAAATGCTATCTGCCGCACCACAGTATTCAGCATATCCTCGACCTTGCCAGCGAGCATAATGCGTCTTCGGACTGGATCTCCCTCGTCATTCAGCATGGCTCGAAATGTCAACTGCTCGCCAAAAACGCTTGCGGTTTCTGCCAGTGTAAGGGGCGTTTCTGCCATCAGGGCACCCTGCTCCGCTGCCAATACTTGATGCACACCGTGGCCTAGTTCATGGGCGAGCGTCATTACGTCACGGGGTCTACCTTGGTAGTTGAGCAATATATAAGGATGCGCAGAAGGGACCGTAGGATGCGAAAAAGCCCCTGAGGCCTTTCCGAGCCGAACCCTTGCGTCAATCCAGTTGTTTTCAAAAAAACGCGCTCCTATCTCTGCCATCGTCGGTGAAAAAGCCTCATACGCGGACAACACGGATTGTTTGGCATGCTCCCACGGAACCCAACTATCGTCATCCTCCGGCAGCGGTGCATTCCGATCCCAATATTCAAGTTTCTCGAAGCCCAGCCACCGAGCCTTTAACTCATAGTACCGATGCGACAATCGTGGATAGCTATCTTTAACGGATACGATTAGTGCTTCCACCACGTCGTCCTCGACCATGTTTTCTAAATTACGCGACGAAATGGGTAAAGGAAGATTTCGCCAACGATCTTCGATCTCTTTATCTTTGATCAATGTGTTGGTAATTAGGGTCAAAACGCGAATATTCTTTTTAAGAATGCGCGAAATCTCCGCTGCGATGCCCTGTCGGGCCCCGCCGTCGGGAGATGACAGAAGATCGAAAGCCTCAGAGCTGTTGAGAGACTTACCATCGTAAGTAAAGTTCAATCCAGCGACAGTTTCATCAAACAAACGGGTCCAGGCTCCACGACCAGCAACATGTTTTTCATGAAATACAGCCTCGACATCATCAGACAATTGGTACGGTCGGAAAACACGCTGATCTCGTATCCATGGCTGGTATTTAGACAAGGCAGGCGTTTCCATTAAGTCAGCCAAGTCGCTATCCTCGATTCGATTCAACTCAAGGGTGACAAATAGGAGCTTTGTGGAAATTTCGTTGCACCGCTCCTGCATGGTTTGAAAAAACCGGCCAATATCAGGCTCGTTCATGTCGGCAGCGTATACCAGCTGGGAATAACTCATTATACGGCCGAGACTGTCCTGAAGGGATTCATAGTTCTCAACTAATTCCGCCATCTGATCACCACTAAGATGACGTAAATGACCTCGATAGCGGTCCGCTAAACTCTCAGCAATTTTTGCAGACTTTTTCAGGGACGCCTTCACGTCAGGAGATGTGATCCCAGGAAACAGATCGCCCAAATTCCACTCCGGTAGTTCTTGATTGCGTGACCCATTCACCCTCTCATTTTCCTCAGCCATATCTGCCCCCCTTGATACAATTCGCATTTTAGAAGCCTCCCTACGATCGCCAAGCCCTTAAGTCGAATAATCTGTTAAACTGGCTGCTCTCGTTGGGGCGGCAGCGGCAAGGAGCGTAGGCACCATGAAACTGGATCATTGGCCTAACTTGGTAGCGATGTTTTTTGATAAGGCGCAAAGTAAGGAAAGTGCGCCTTTCCTGTGGGCAAAACGTGACAACGCTTGGCAATCGATCAGTTGGCACGAGGCATCGGAGCAAGTTAGCAGCCTCGCACGTGCGCTGCGTGCGTACGGGTTAACAGACGGAGACCGAGTAGTATTGGTGGCTGATAATTCACCGGAATGGGCAATTGCCGATTTTGCAATCATGGCGGCTGGAGGCGTTACGGTCCCCGCCTATGTAACTAACACACCGAATGATCACAAGCATATCCTCACTGACAGCGGAGCAGTCATTGCTATAGTCTCGACCGCTAAACTGGCAACAACTCTAATGCATGCGGCAACTGAAGCGCCCCTTCTCAAACGGGTCATCTCGATCGAGGCACTATATGAGAACGCGAGCAGTCATATAACAACCACTTTATGGCGGGATGCTCTCGACCACGGAAATTCTCAGCCAAACAATTCAATAAGTGAAGCCGCTTCGATACAACCTGATTCGTTAGCGTGCCTGATTTACACCTCCGGCACCGGGGGCACACCGAAAGGAGTGATGCTCAGTCATCGTTCGATACTTTGCAATTGTGTCGGCGCCTACAATTTATTGCTAGCTCTCGGACTTGAAGATGAAGTGTTTCTCTCTTTTCTACCTCTATCCCATTCTTACGAACATAGCTGCGGATTAATGTTTCCTATTTCCATTGGCGCTCAAATTTATTACTCGGAAGGGCTCGACAAACTCTCCTCGAACCTAACGGAAGTTCGTCCGACCCTTATGACGAGTGTTCCCCGTCTCTACGAAGTTATGAGATTAAAAATTCTTGACGGTGTGCAGCGGGCAGGAGGCCTTAGAGAAAAACTTTTCAAACTGGCCATATACCTGGGTCGAAAATCCTACTCTCTCGGTGGAACATTACCAGTTCATGAGCGTCTGCTCGATAAACTGGTAGATAAATTAGTGCGCGACAAAGTAAGGGGGCGTTTCGGCGGACGACTAAAAGCAATGGTCTCCGGCGGAGCACCTCTTAACTTCGATGTAGGCATATTTTTTTCTGCTCTAGGCCTGCGTCTTTTACAGGGATACGGACAGACCGAAGCAGCTCCGGTCATCAGTTGCAACCCGTCTTCAAAAATCAAACTCGATACAGTCGGTCTGCCCCTAGCTCACGTGGAAGTACAACTGGCCGACGATGGAGAAATCCTTGTCCGAGGACCCCTATTGATGACTGGTTATTGGGGTCAACCAAAAATTACGAACGAAACTCTACGCGGTGGATGGCTTCATACCGGCGATATCGGAGAAATCGATGCAGACGGATACCTCACTATTACGGACCGAAAAAAAGATATCATCGTCCTGTCTGGAGGTGACAACATTTCGCCACAACGAGTCGAGGGAATTCTTTGTCTCGAACCAGAAATCGAACAGGCAATAGTGATTGGTGATAAACGCAAGCACCTAGTGGGAATATTGGTCCCATCCGAAGATTTTCTTAAGGAGTGGCTGAAAACAAACGATGGTGTGGCAGAACTCAAACAAACGCAGAACGACTTGAGACGCCGGGACGCCATTTCCGACGCGGTTCATCGTGCCAACAAAAGCCTTTCGGTTATTGAGCAAATTCGCCGCTTTGCTCTGGCCGAGCAGCCTTTCACCGTCGATAACGAAATGCTCACACCAACAATGAAAAACCGCCGCCACAAAATCATTGAGCACTACGGGGAAACGATCGAGACACTTTATTGAAAAATTCGCGGCACTGGTCAAACAAACGAGATGAACTTGGTAGCTCGTTACCCATCTCTAAGACCGATTTGTATTTCTGCTGTACGACTGCACCCCGGCATGCTGACAAAAACAGCGGTTCTTTAGTCACAGCACCAGATTAGTCTCAGACTCAATCAAATGCATTTTGCCGATGTCAATTGTTAAGGAGATAGTTTGGCCTGGTCGTGGATCTGCCTCAGGCGATACTCTGCCACAGAGTTCAACCCCATTGATCGTGAAGTACACCATTGTCTCCATCCCCAAGGGCTCGATAAAGTTGACCATTACCTCTGCGAAAGCGTCCTCACCCGCGCGCTTTTCGTGAACATGCTCAGGTCTAATCCCAAACACAAGACCACGGCCAACGTAAGGCTCGTAGCGGGAGCCGCGATCGGCCGGGACTTGTAGCGTTAACATATCCCCCAGTTTTACCTCCAAGTTTCCGGAGTTTCGTTCCAACTTACAATCCAGAAAATTCATTGCAGGAGAGCCGATAAAACCTGCAACAAAATGAGTGCGTGGCTGGTGATATAGCTCACCTGGGGTCCCCACTTGCTCTATCAATCCATTATTCATCACCACCACACGATCCGCCAGTGTCATAGCTTCGACCTGATCGTGGGTAACGTATACCGTGGTTGTATTTAGGTGTTGGTGGACCCGTTTGATTTCGATCCGCATTTGCTGACGAAGTTTGGCATCAAGATTACTGAGCGGCTCATCAAATAAGAATACTCGTGGGTTTCTGACAATTGCTCGGCCCATAGCCACTCGCTGTCGCTGCCCACCCGACAATTGTTTTGGCCGCCGCTGCAATAGCTCCGAAATTCCAAGCACCTCGGCTGCATCTTCCACACGCCTCTGGATCTCCTTTTTGGGATACTTCCTTAGGCGCAAACCAAAGGACATATTTTGAAACACTGTCATGTGTGGATAAAGCGCATAATTCTGGAATACCATAGCGATATCCCGGTCTTTGGGCGGAACATCATTCACTAGTTCGCCACCAATCCGGATATCACCCTTGGTAATCTCCTCCAGCCCCGCAATCATTCGCAGCGTGGTACTTTTCCCGCAGCCAGAAGGCCCAACCAGTACTACAAATTCATTATCTGCAATTTCAAGATCGATGCCACACACAGCTTCGGTACGGTCAAAACTCTTATGTAGCTTGGTGAGAGAAACGTCCGCCATATTACCTCAACCTTTTGTAGCGCCAGAAGTCAGTCCCGAGATGTAGTAATCCATCAAAAAAGCGTACAAAATCACAGGGGGCGCTGCCGCCAACAATGCCCCCGCCATCAAGCCACCCCAGTGGAATACATCTCCTTTGATTAGAGTGGTCACAGTGCCAACTGTCAGCACCATTTGATTGTCACTATAAATAAAGGCAAGCGGATAAAGAAACGACGCCCATGACACCGTAAACGCAAAAATCGTAGCTGCGATAAGACCCGGTAATGCTACTGGAATGAATACCTTTAATAGCATTTGCATGTGGTTAGCGCCGTCGATTAAAGCGGCCTCATCCAGTTCCTTCGGAATGGATGCGAAATAACCAATCATGATCCAAGTGCAAAAAGGAACAGTCAGCGTTGGGTACACCAGCACCAATACCCAATACGAATTTAGAAGACCTAAACCACCGACGATCTTGAACAAGGGGATAAACAAAAGTGAGTCGGGCACTAGATAGACAAGGAACACACCAGTTGCAATCACACCCGAACCCCAGAAACTTAACCTTGAGAGCGCATAAGCCGCCAGGACACTAATCACCATAGTGATCGCAACTACGAAAGTAGCCACAATAACCGTATTTTTGAAATAGGTGAGGAACGCTGTTTCAGTAAGCAAGTGCGTGTAATGTTCAGTAGTAATACCCTGTTCGATAAGCCATGGATTCGTCGCCAAATTGGCAATTTCCGCGTTTGTCTTTAGTGATGTCACCAGCATGTAAAATGGTGGGCAGAGAAAAAAGATCACGAAGACAATTAAGCAAGCATATGATGCAAATAATGCCCAGCGGCGGTTTGTATGAAGACTGGTTTTTGAACCCAGCAAGGCGCTCAGGGCGCCGTTATTCCTCACGATATTGGTCATATGCTCACCGTACGCTGGCGTACATTGCGCAAAATCACGAACGCCAAGATGGCTAGAGCTGGGAACATAAACAATGAAACGGCCGCACCGAGAGGTATGTCCCCAGACTCAATACCCACCCTAAATGCATACGTGGAAAACAAATGCGTTGAGTTACGGGGACCCCCTTGTGTCAAGACTCGCACGATATCAAAATTTGCAAATGTCACAATGATCGAAAAAAGTATAGTAATTGCTATGATATTGCGCATCATCGGCAAAGTGACGTGAACTAATTTCTGCCACGCGCTCGCCCCATCGATGGATGCGGCCTCATACAATTCTTCTGGAATGGATTTGAGTGCGGCTAAGTACATAATCAGAAAAAAGGGCGCCCCGACCCATACGTTTACCAGGATGACTGAAAACCGAGCCCAAAAAACATCGCTTAGCCAAGGTACGGCAGGTACCGCAAATTCTTCGAGTAGCCAGTTGAAAGCGCTGTAGGTAGGTTCGAACAGCCACCACCAACCAAGCGTTGAAAGAGCAGGGGGGATTACCCATGGCACCAGCATCATGCCGCGCCATTTCCGCTGACCTTTGCTCGGAATAGTATTTACGGCGTGTGCTGCAATGAAGCCGATCAATGCCTTAAAGATGACCGCCACCAATGCGAATAGAATTGATTGCTGGACCACAAGCCAGAACGTCTCTCGCTTGAATAGAAAGAGGAAATTGCCAAATCCGACGAATGCAGTCTCAGCTTTATTCAACATCGAAAGGTAAATGGAATAGGCGAACGGATATGCAACCAAACAAGTGATGAGTGCCAAAAGTGGGAAACACATCATCACCGCAATGGTAGAACGCCGTCTGAACCAAAGATAAAACGCACCTCCACGAATGGAAGGATGTGGTTTAGGAAAATCCCTGGAGACCCCACTGACTGTCATACTGATAGCCTTACGGCCTGCAATTTAGTCACGCATAATGCCTTCTAATTCATTTTCTGCCCAGCCAATCGCATCATCGAATGAGTCACCGCCTTGAGTTACGCGCGCAACCAAGTTGGGGAGAATGCCTTGCGCCATTATTTGCGCAGCATATTCAGGGGGCGCCGGATAACCCGCCGCCATCGGTTGTTCATCACCCCTTATGGGATAATTGTAAAGCACCCCTTGCGGCGGCTCCGATTTGTCCCACAAGTCGTTGTTTTTATAGTGGGAAATGATCAGAGGAATATCAAACCCTTGC
>PTKD01000046.1 GCA_002938115.1 Alphaproteobacteria bacterium MarineAlpha9_Bin7
TGGGTCGCTACACAAAACCAATTATCTCTACATGTGTCTGGAGTTTTGGTGGATACTGGCATGGCGTGGGTGGAAAAATTGAGCGGGCCCGCACGCACCTTTCAAGCAGCTGCCGTGCTTTTCCTGGCACTGATCATATTGGCGACAATATCGGCTGTGTCTCTGGCGGTGCGCGCGGCGCTCGCTATTCATAGTGATACTATAGAAGTGATGCATTTGCTCGGTGCGGAGGACGACTACATTATACGCCAGTTTCAACGCCGATTTGCTGGTTTAGCCACTCGTGGCGGAATTGCAGGTACTACCCTCGCAGTGATAACTATGTTTACCATAAATTACGTCCCAACCCGTTTAGAAGTGCAATTACTTCCGTCGTATGAAATAAGCACTGGGTGCTGGGTGGCGGTTGTTGCCATGCCGGTGCTGATAATAATTGTGTCGGCGGTGTCGGTGCGAAGAGTCGTGGGGAGAAAACTCTCCAGTATGCTCTGATTACTATGATAGTTTCTGAACACTTCCGATTACGGTTGATACATTATCGGGTCTTTATCTGGTCGGTCCTAGGCGTATTGTTTGTCGGCTTGGTAGGATTTTTTGTATTTGCAGCCGCAGCACCTCGTGTTGCGGAGCCTCCTTCGCGGACAACAGATGCTATCGTGGTGTTGACCGGCGGTAGCGAGCGTTTGATCACGGGTCTAGACTTATTGCATGACGGTTGGGCGCAGAAAATGTTGGTATCCGGTGTGTCGAGTGCGGTAGATATAAACACACTTCTGGCTGCAGTTAAAAGAGATGCCAACGACTTTAGTGACCAAATCGACATTGGGCATAGCGCCCGTGACACTCTTGGCAATGCTAGAGAGGCGGCGGAATGGATGGGCAACCATGGTTTTGAGAGTTTGCACTTAGTTACGGCCGGGTACCATATGCTTCGCAGTCGTAAAGAATTCGAGCATGTCATGCCGAAAGTGGAGATAGTGCCGTATCCTGTATTCCCCGTTAGTGTTCACCTCGATCAGTGGTGGTTGTGGCCAGGGACTACAGCTTTGCTGATAAATGAGTACGTTAAATTTTTGGCTAGCTGCTTGCGTTCTTCGATAGAACCCCGTGGAAATCTCAGAAAATGATCCTCCTTCGTTCTTTTGTGTTCAGCGTTGGGTACTACACGGGGACGTTAGTTTTGATGATAGTGTTTCTGCCAATTTTGATGCTGGATCGAAACGTCTTGCCGCGGTGTGGTTATGTCTGGTCATCTATGTTGCGATGGTGGCTTTCCGTCGTAGTTGGGGTTCGTTTTGAAATACGAGGTGAGATCCCGAGCGGCCCGTGTTTGATTGCGGCAAAACACCAATCCGCATGGGAGGTAATTGAATTTCTTCGCCTGCTGCCAGATGCCTGTTTCGTACTTAAACGTGAATTGACCTGGATCCCGATATTCGGCTGGTATATCTCCGGGAATCGCCAAATAGTTGTTGATCGCTCGGGAGGTGCCCGTGCGCTAAAACGCATGTTGGGGGAGGCACAAATAGCGTTGAAGGCAGGTCGGCAGATTGTTGTGTTCCCTCAAGGGACAAGGGTTAAGCCTGGGGCAGCAAAAGCCTATCAGCCAGGTATAGCACTGCTCTATAATCATTTGGATGTGCGCGTCATTCCTGTTGCGTTAAATTCTGGCGTGGTCTGGGGTCCCAATAAATTTGTAAAAGTTCCTGGAACCATAGTGCTGGAGTTCCTCAGTGCAATGCCTACCGGGTTAGATTCAAGGCAGTTCATCAAGGACTTATCCGCACGAATCGAACGTGCAACCGTGGAGCTAGTTGACGAGGGGCGTCAATCTGCGGGGCAGTTCTGACATGGAAACAATGCGCTGACAGGCGTATCCCAACTCAATTGATGATTGATTTTTCGTGCTCCGTACGGTGCGATTCGTACGGTTCTTTATGTCCTCGATAATTGGCTTATCAGACGATGCATAAAGCGTTCACAGGCTTCTACCTGTTCAAGTTGAATGTACTCGTTGGGCTTATGGGCTTGCAGAATGCTGCCAGGCCCGCAAACAAGAGTTGCAAAACCGGCGTGTTGAAACAACCCCGCTTCGGTGCCAAATGAGATTGCGCCAGCGGGGCCGTTGTGGCCGCTCAGGGCCCGTCCAAGAGCTTCACCATCGCGGTTCCTCCCCGGCGACAGCCCAGGAACTTGAACCACAGTTTCCGTTGCAATTCCAGTTTGCTTCGATATAGCCTGCATCTTCGGGCGTACATGCTTGTCAAGATAGTCTTCAAACGGATTGAGCACCAGCGAGTTGACGTCACTTCCGGGGATAAGTCGGGCCTCCCAATCAAAAGTACAATGGCGGGGTACTATATTGCTGGCCGTGCCGCCGTTCAGTGTTCCGATATGGAGAGTGTGGTAGGGAGGATCGAAATTTCCCAGGCCATCGGCACGATCACGCAGATCGTTGGCTAAATTATCCAGAAAATGTATTGCGTTAGCAGTGTGAAAGATTGCGCTTACACCGCTGTCAGGGTACGCGGAATGTGCCTCGAGTCCGTTCGCAGTAGTGCGGTATCGAAATACGCCTTTATGTCGGTTGACAATCTTCATCTCCGTCGGCTCACCGATAATTACGATCCTTGGTGAGATTCGAAGGTCCTTCATGAGAGAAACCAGTTGTGGCGCTCCTAGACAGCCCACTTCCTCGTCGTAAGATAAGGCTAAATGTATTGGCGTATGCAAATCGGCTGCCATAAATTGCGGAAGCATAGATAAAAATATTGCCGGAAAACTTTTCATGTCGGACGTTCCGCGGCCATAAAGTTTGTCATTCTTCAGGGTCATTGAGAAAGGATTGCTATGCCACTCCTGTCCATCGACCGGCACAACATCTGTATGGGCTGCTAGAACGATACCGCCCTTTGTGTTAGGGCCAACCGTCGCAAAAAGGTTAGCTTTCTTGTTGCCAGCGTCGTACATGCGCTGGGACTCGATGCCATGCGCCGACAGATACTCGGTCACAAAATTGATAAGTTCCAAGTTGGAATTTCGACTTGTCGTATCAAATGAGACCAGTCGGTCTATCATTTCTATTGGAGTATACGTGGGCAAGGTCATTGCATTGGTGGACTCGATCTTTTGGAGAGACAATGTAAGCTGGGAAGTCCCACGGACGCCAGAACAGTTTTAGCGATCATGATTTGGATTCAACGATAGTTAGGATTACGGATTTTGCTCTCGTTAAAATTCGTCGGACAGACCTTAGTTATTGCAGCGGTTTTTCTGGGGCCTGTTAATTGTTGGTCTGCAACTCCGACAAATATCCTTGTGATGGCTAAATCCCTCGATGACTTGATTACGCTTGACCCTGCTGAAGCGTTTGAGTTTTCTGGCACCGAAATTATAGGCAACCTCTACGATCGCTTATTTGAAGCCAATCGTGTTGGCCCTGGCGAACCAACACCTAGTTTGGCCCAGAGTTGGTCCGTTAGTGAGGATGGTCGTAGTTATGAGTTTCTGTTGAAGGAAGGGCCGGTTTTCGAAAATGGGAGGCCAGTCTCCGCTTTTGATGTTGTTTTTTCGCTCAGGCGTTCAGTCATCCTAAACAAGACCCCCTCGTTTATTTTGTCCCAATTGGGATTTACCAAGCAAAACGTTGGAGCCAGAGTGCGAGCAATTGATGCGCGGCGGTTTGTGCTCGAAACGGATCGTGACTACGCGCCGTCCCTTGTTATGAACATTCTGAGTTCGGCGATGACCTCTATCGTAGATAGAGAAGTTGTGCTGGCTCACGAACAGGACGGCGATCTCGGCCACGAATGGTTACGGTCCCACAGTGCCGGTTCTGGCCCATTCCGACTGCATCGTTGGAACGTGGGAGAATACGTGATGTTGGAGGCAAATCACGAATATCCGAACGCATCAACGAAGATCGAACGATTCGTAATCCGTGATATTCGAGAACCAGCGACGCAAAGACTCATGTTGATCCGCGGTGACATTGATATTGCTCGCGATCTTGGTCCTGATCAGATCGCGGCACTTGCTGAGGAACCCGGTATTGCCACGTGGTCCGCACCTCAGGCGCGTATTTTTTACATGGCTCTTAATCAAAAAAATCCAATCCTTGCTCTCACTCAAGTTCAGCTGGCCATCCGTTATTCCATTGATTATCAAAATATCGTTCGGCACTTGCTTCCAGGTCGTGCTGAAGTTCATCAAGCGTTTTTGCCAAAGGGTTTTATTGGCGCGCTGAAGGAAACGCCCTTCGTTCTAGATACGGCGCGGGCGCGCCGATTGCTTATTGAGGCGGGGCACGGCAAGGGTTTTTCAATTAAAGCAGATGTGCGTTCAGACCCGTTAGCTTTGCAAATTGCTCAAGCGATCCAGGCGAGCCTCGCTGAAGCTGGAATTGTGATGGATTTACAGCCAGGCGACGGCAAGCAGGTGTTAACGAAGTATCGGGCCCGCCGACACGATGTATATTTAGGTTACTGGGGTCCGGATTATCTTGATCCGCATTCTAATGCTGCAGCATTTGCTCGTAACGTGAACAACGCCAACGATGCCGTTGATAAGACGTTGGCTTGGAGGAATAGCTGGGAAATCCCAGATATTACTCGACGCACCGATGAGGCAACATTAGTGCGGGACCCGTCCGACCGGGCGGAGGCTTATCGAAAACTGCAACGTAGTCTGCAAACAAATTCTCCGTTCATTATTCTTTTTCAAGAAAGAGCTTTATTTGCTATGCGAAAAGAAGTTACCGGCTTGGAGGTAGGTTTGACTGCTGATCAGATACGTTACGAACGTGTTTCGAAATAAATGTTCTGATGACCGATCTTCAAAGAAACTCTATTGGCTCGAAGAAAAGTCATCTCTCTCAGCAGAGTGCGCATGCGCGAGGAAACGCAGCTGAACCAGCCCTTCTTATCCGGCCGTCTTTTATCGTGCGGTTGGGTTTTTGTATAACGCGCGTTGCACGTGCTTTAGCTAGTATTGTGGTCACAATAATCGGCCTGTTGCTAGTAACATTTATGATTGGCAGAGTGATACCGGTTGATCCTGTGCTGGCTGTCGTAGGAGACCAGGCGAGTCCTGAAAGTTACGCTGCCGCTCGTGCGGAGATGGGCCTCGATCAGCCACTCCTTGTTCAAGTGGTTATGTATTTTGGGAAGCTAGGGCGTGGTGACCTGGGAACGAGCACGTTAACCCGACGACCTATCGTTGAGGATATTGCTCTCTACTTTCCCGCGACTCTTGAGCTTGCTACTTTGGCAACAATATTTGGCATAATTTTAGGAATTCCAGCAGGCGTGTATTCCGCGGCTCGGCGGGGGCGCCTTCCTGATCACGTCATTCGAATTATTTCGTTGTTCGGTTATTCGATGCCCACGTTTTGGCTCGGTATGATCGGTCTTCTGGTTTTATATGCGAAACTTGGTTGGATTGCAGGGCCCGGGAGGATTGACATTCTTTATGACGGCATGGTGCCAACAGTGACGCGTCTATTGCTGGTTGATTCATTGTTAGCAGGAAATTTTCGGGCATTCGCCAGCGCGTGCGCTCATATAGCGCTGCCATCGGCTATCTTGGGTTATTTCTCGATGGCTTATATTGCGCGCATGACCCGCAGTTTTATGATCGATCAACTCACCCAGGATCATATAGTCGCTGCGCGTGCCAAAGGGTTAAGCGAAGGGCGTGTCATTTGGCGACACGCGCTTGGTAATGCCGCCGTACCTCTGGTCACCGTTGTTGCGCTAAGTTATGGCAGTCTGCTCGAAGGTTCTGTATTAACTGAAACGGTCTTTGCGTGGCCGGGCCTCGGGCTTTATCTCACTAACGCTCTGCTTAGCGCCGATATGAATGCAGTGCTTGGCGCCACGATAGTGATTGGGCTTGTTTTTCTGGGGTTAAATCTCGTAACAGACGCAATTTATTCTTGGATTGACCCGAGAGCCAAATGAAGATTGCCCGCGACGCCTCACATGCTTCGGGTGCGCCTAGTTCTCGTGGGCAGGCGAAACTGGCCCGCTTTTCATTATTCTGGCGATTGTTGAGCCAAAATTTGATGGCTATGGTGGGCTTAGGGGTTGTCATACTACTGGCAGTTGTCGCGTTGCTGGGCCCAGTTTTGTCCCCCCACGACCCATACGCTCAAGATCTGGCGGTGCGCTTAATGCCGCCCAATATGAGCTACTGGTTTGGCACAGATGAGCTGGGGCGGGATATCTTTTCGCGTGTCCTACACGGCGCACGAATTACGTTAAGCATCGTTGTATTGGTGGCAGTGATCGCAGCTCCTTTTGGACTGATCTTGGGTTGTGTCTCGGGTTATCGGGGAGGCTGGTTCGATCTCGCCATAATGCGGATCACCGATATTTTTCTGGCTTTCCCAAGGCTGATTCTGGCGCTCGCGTTTGTTGCCGCGCTGGGTCCTGGTATCGAAAATGCTGTAATTGCAATTGCTTTGACTTCTTGGCCTGTCTACGCTCGGGTCGCACGTGCGGAAACGCTCCTGGTTCGGTCAGCCAATTACGTTTCCGCAGCACGTTTGCAGGGAGCATCGTCGTGGCGTGTGATCCGCAGATATGTGATCCCAATGTGTGTCAATTCGATGGTAGTCCGAGTGACATTGGATATGGCAGGGATCATCCTGACTGCTGCTGGACTTGGTTTTTTGGGTCTTGGAGCAAAACCACCTTCCCCAGAATGGGGCGCGATGATTGCTAATGGTCGACAATACTTATTTGATCAATGGTGGTTGGCTACTATGCCAGGTTTGGCCATTTTGTTCGTGAGCCTCGGGTTTAATCTGCTTGGAGATGGCCTGCGAGACGCATTTGATCCGCGCGGTTGACGTGATGTTGACGATTAACAATTTGCGCGTTTCTTATCGAACGTCACGTGGCGAAGTTAGGGGGCTCGCTGGCGTAAATTTTATATGCAAGCGCGAAAAACTTGGGATCGTCGGGGAATCTGGGTCAGGGAAAACCAGTATAGGCCGGGCTATCATGGGCCTGTTGCCTCACAATGCACGTCTTTGCGCGGATGAAATGCGTTTCGAGGACAATGATTTGTTGACATGCGGTGAAACGGTTATGCGGTCGCTTCGCGGGCGCCGAATGGCAATGATATTCCAGGATCCTTTGCTCGCGCTGAATCCTGTTATGACGATTGGTGCACAAATTGTTGAGAGCTATAAGATTCATCAAGGTCTCGATGTATCTGCTTCACGTCTGAATGGTTTACGCATGTTGCGGTCGGTTCATATAGAAAATCCCCACCAAATGTGGAGTGCCTATCCTAACGAATTATCTGGCGGCATGGCACAACGGGCGATGATAGCGATGATGTTGGCTAGTGGACCTGACTTGCTAATAGCGGACGAGCCGACATCTGCTCTGGACGTGATCTCACGTCAGGCGGTACTCCAAATCATTGATGAACTAGTTCAATCTCAGGGGATGGGATTGCTGTTCATAAGCCATGACCTTGCCTTGGTCGAAAGGTTTTGTGACCGCATTGTGGTAATACAAAATGGAGAGTCAGTTGAAACAATAAAAGCGTCAGCGCTCCGTGCGTCGGATCATCCGTATATTCGAGCGCTATTGGCTGCTCGACCGCGTCTCGTAGCGGAGGCGTTACCAACTGACCACAATTAACACGGGGATAGCCTTGTGATTGTGATTCGAGATCTTAGTGTCAGTTACGGCTCCACACGGCATGGGCGGTTCGCGGTTCGCGGGGTGTCTTTTAGTTTTGGCACTGGCATTAGTTTTGGCTTGTCCGGCCAGAGTGGTAGTGGGAAATCAACAGTGCTGCATTCTATTGCCGGTCTCATTGGACATTGGGAAGGAACGATTGAGATTGATGAGCAGCTACAATATAGAAAGCGTAAGCCCACCTTTTATCGACACGTTCAACTGTTGTTTCAAGATTCCAACTCTGCTTTGCACCCCCGACACATGGTCGAGACATCGCTTGCTGAGCCGGCTATTATTCACAACTTGGAAGATGTTGATCTCCGTGTTGGTGCGGCGCTGGAAAACGTTGGCCTCGAAGACAATATTCGCTACCGTTATCCGCATCAGCTTTCTGGGGGTCAGAGGCAACGAGTCGCATTGGCTCGTGCCCTAATACTTGAGCCCAAGGTCCTTCTTCTCGATGAGCCAACAGCGGGCCTCGACATGCTGGCGCAAGCCGGTATCATAAAACTACTAAATGACTTGCGACATCGGAATAATTTAAGTTATTTGCTAGTCAGCCACGATATCGCTGTGATCACGGAGCTGTGCGACTGGGTCGGAATTATGCAAAGCGGCCACCTTGTGGACGTGCAACGTACCGCCCGACTTCTTGCTGGCGTTAATGGATTGGCCCCGTATACTCAAAAATTAGTTGATGCGGCTTCCAGTTATATTTCGAGTCACGCGGGAACGAAAAGCTCCGTACTTTGATCTATATAAGAAATGTTTGTTGTCAGATTTGAGAGCGTTCTCTTTTGCTCGGCACAGTAAATTAGGTGTTTGGGATCCTTGATTCAATTCCGTAAAATAATTGTTCCTGTCGGGTTCCTTCTTGGGGCCGTCTTGATTGCTGGTTGGTTGCGCGCAACGAAGTCGGACTCACCGGAGAGCCCGATAGCGGAACGTGTTTGGACTGTTGATACCACGCCTGTAGTCACCTCTGATTTTCAGCCCGAGTTGCATTTGTTTGCTGAAATAGTTGCTGGTCGTGCGACAGATTTGCGGGCACTTGTTGCTGGTACGGTTGAGTCGGTGGGAACAAATTTTGCCAATGGTGGGGTAGTTGAAAAAGGAGAGATTTTGCTCACCATGGATCCATTTTTTCAAGATCGAGATTTGATGGAACAGAAGGCCCTGCTCCGCGAAGCGGCGGCGCGATTAGAGGAGCTAACTGTTAGGGAAGAAATAGAGGGGCTATTGTTATTTGAAGATCGTACGCAGCTGGAAATCTCACAGAACGATTTAATTCGATACAAAGAGTTGGTCGGGGAAGCGGTATCGGAACGTAAATTTGATGAGGCGCGTTTGGCGGCAAGCCGGGCTAACACGCAGGTGCTACTACGGGAGCAACAACTCGCAGCACTCAATGCTCAAATCAACCAACAAACAGCCGTCATTGATAAACTAAGCGCGGCAGTGGAGCGTGCGCTGCGAAATCGTGAGGACACGCAAATGCGTGCGCCGTTTACGGGTTACCTTGCCGATATAGCGCTAAATGAAGGGATGCATTTGAGCGCCGGTGACCCCGTCGCAAGACTTATCGATTCGGGTCGCCTAGAGGCTCGTATTTTTCTCAGTAATGCGCAATTCGCAAGCGCATTTTCTAATAGTTTTTTCCCCAAAACTGCTGTCATAAATTGGAAAACAGGCGGCGAAACTAGGATTTTTGACGCCACTGTGGAGAGGTTGGAAAGCGAAGTGGACCCGACTTTGGGTGGGGTTCATGTGTATGCACGTCTCAACCCGAATATGGCCAATACAGCTTTGCGGCCGGGAGCAATTGTAGAAGTAGTTTTGCTGGACCGGGTCTATGAGGGAGTTATGCGGCTTCCGGAGGAAGTTTTGCATGGCGAAACCACCGTGTACGCTGTTGTTGATGGTCGTCTAGAGGAGCGTAACGTTAATTTGGTCGGCCGTGATGGCGATTGGGTCTTGCTAAAGGGTCCTCTTGTTGAGGGTGAGCATATTGTGCTCACTAGATTCATGGAGATTGGCCCCGGAATTGCAGTAACCCGCTTTCAATGAGATCTCGTTCCCACGCGATACTGGAAACGTTTGTAGCGCATCCAACTGCAGCCAACCTTCTTATGGTGTTGATGCTAATAATGGGTGTGGTATCGCTCGAAAGGCTAAATACTCAGTTTTTCCCAGACTTTGGGATTGACATCGTAACTGTTTCTGTCGCCTGGTCGGGAGCGAGTGCCGAGGATGTTGAAAGCAATGTTATCAAGGCACTGGAGCCCGAACTAAGATTTCTCGACAGTGTTGACAAAGTGACCTCTTCAGCACGCGAAGGCTCTGGCACCGTAGTTGTTGAATATAAATCCGGGACAGATATGCAGGCAGCCTTGTCCGCGGTGGAGAGCGCTGTATCTCAAATTGGTACTTTCCCTGAAGATGCTGAAAAACCAGTAATATCTCGGATTTTTCGCTACGACACGATAAGCCGACTGATAGTAACCGGGCCTTATACGGAATCGTCATTGAAATACATCGCAAAGCGTATCAGGGATGACCTCCTGGCGCTTGGGATTGACAAAGTCAGCATGTTTCCGATGCGAGACGAGGAAATTCATGTTGAGGTTTCATCCGAAACACTACTCGAGTTGGATATGAGTCTGGATGATATTGCTACGCTAATTCGTGTTAGTAGTCAGGACCTACCGGCTGGAGATACTGGTGGTAAGAGCCGGCAGCAGCTTCGCGGCATAGGGGCCATGCGAACCGTAAATGAACTTGCTACAATTGATGTATTGGCGCACGAAAGTGGCGGAGCAATCACTCTCGGAGACATCGCGGAGCTGCGGGATACGTTTGTTGCAAATGCTCCTATTTATCTTTTTAACAAGGAGCCGGCTATCGAACTGCACGTCCAACGCGCGGTGGGTGCCGATGCGTTAGTCTTGGCAGGTCGAGTTGACAAATATGTCCGCACACTTCGCTCAACTCTTCCTGCAAATTTAACTGTCCAGCAGTTTGACGTCGCAGCCAATTTGATCCGGGAGCGAATCAATTTGCTTCTACGCAACGGTGCTGGGAATGCGCACGGCCTCGAAAGCGACACCGACGGCCGAGGGCCAGGCCCAACTGCAATTCGGGATGCGGGTAATCCGGCACGTGAAGTCGAACGCCATCGTGCTCGTGAAGGACGACATGCTGGTGGGAGTGGGTGCGGGTCAGATGAATCGCGTCGATGCCGTCCGCCACGCCGTGGAGCATGCCGGGGAGTCAGCATCGGGCAGCTATCTCGTGTCCGATGCGTATTTCCCGAAGACCGATGGCCCCG
>PTKD01000047.1 GCA_002938115.1 Alphaproteobacteria bacterium MarineAlpha9_Bin7
GTCCTCTAACGTCCGTTTCTCGTCCGCCATAGTCACACGCCTCGAGTGTTTTTCCGATTCAATTTTTGTAAGTCCAACAACTCTGGACTTTGTGCGTCGTGCGGGTGCTCTTTCCCTTTGTATACATGCAGCTTGCGAAGCTGAGCACGCGCCAACGGCCCCCGGCTTACCATCCGGGAAACCGCACGCTCTATCACCTGCTCTGGCCGATCACCATCGAGCAATTCCCCATACCGTCGGCTTTTGATCCCGCCAGGATACCCTGTATGCCAGTAATGTAGCTTACCATCGCGTTTATTTCCTGTAAGGGTTACCTTTTCCGCGTTGATCACCACAATATGGTCACCGCAGTCGATATGAGGCGTGAACATCGGTTTGTGCTTCCCACGTAACCTCGTTGCCACCAGAGCGGCCAACCGCCCAAGGACAGCTCCTTCGGCATCGATTAAATACCATTTCTGTTCGACCTCAGAGGGGGTCGCGGAGTAAGTACGCATCGCCGAGTATCCTTTGGGAAGGCGCGCAGTATGCCAATCGGATAGCCCCTGTCAACCGGCCAAAAGATCAATGTGTCCACGTTCTAGCCAACGCTGCCAAGGTTTCACGGTTCCTTTACTAGTAATAGCAAAGCTGGGCAACAGCGCCACGTCCTATATAATGATCCTCGGAGTTCATTTCGCGCCTGCGGGGAGGATATTATGAATGCTGTAGCTTTGGAGATTGATACAGGCGCACCATTGTTACTGAGAGATGACCAAGATTCGGTTGCTACGCTGACGCTCAATCGCCCCGAGGCTCGCAACGCACTCTCACGGGATCTTATGGAAGCATTACAAACCCAACTTGACGCTATCGCGGGAGATGGAACTGTTAAGGCCGTAATAATAGGTGGCTCAGGAGCTGCATTCTGCGCCGGCCATGATCTGAAAGAAATCCGTAGTAACGACCGCCGTGAGATCTTCGAAGCGCTTTTCACCCAGTGCAGCAACTTAATGACTTCCATCGTACGGCTTCCAAAGCCAGTAATCGCTCGCGTCCACGGGATAGCCACAGCGGCCGGGTGCCAATTAGTAGCCAGTTGCGATCTGGCGGTCGCTTCCACTGAAGCGCATTTCGCTACGCCAGGCGTTAACCTTGGTCTTTTTTGCTCAACTCCCATGGTCGCTGTGAGCCGTGCAGTAGGCAGCAAACAGACCATGGAAATGTTGCTTACCGGAACCGCGATTGATGCCGAACGTGCAAGAGAGTTGGGCCTTATCAATCGTGTTGTCCCACCCGAAGCGCTTAATACCGATACTCGTCAGTTGGCTGCCAACATCGCGAGCAAATCACCCCTGACTGTAAAAATTGGTAAGGCTGCCTTTTATCGCCAACTCGAAATGGATCTTGATGGCGCCTACGCGTATACCAGTGAAGTAATGACAGAAAACATGATGGCCGCAGACGCACGAGAGGGCATTGACGCCTTCATGCAAAAACGTGAACCTTTGTGGAAAGGAAAATAAATCGAGGGCGGACTTGGCAAGACAAAGTTAACTCGTCGCAATTACGCCAAAATCCCGCCTGACCAAATCGCACGACCAAGCACCAGGATTGGAAGTGGTTGATATGCCGCATCCAGTACAAAGGACTCTTGATTGGGATTGTCGCAACAAAGATGGAGGGCATCGCCAACTGGCGTAACGCGACGGAACGTTTGTTCCCCTGAATCTCGAAATAGCAAACCGTAGACTCCCGGCTCTCCGATCTCCCCATTGGTATCCGCAACGAGAACGCACCAACCTTTAGGTATGGTCGGTGCCATCGCATCGTCCGTGCATAAATACCCGCGACAGGGCCCCGTGAAATCTCCCGCCAAATTGGCCAAATACTTGCTTTTAAATGCAACAGGGAAAGCGTTATGCGGGAAGGGTAAAACATCGCCCGCTTCACCCAGTTTGATACCCCCCTTTGTAATCAGACTGTATTCGTCAACGAGATATTTACTATACGGGTTTGTCTCCCCGCAGCTATCCTTGAGCTTCGAACTTACCTTTTGTCGCTCAGCCGCCCCAGTGGCAGCATCGGCGTCGGGCCCAATGAATCTCGCATCCCGACCGGTGACGAGCCAGTCAAGAGACACATCCTTGCGAATTGCAGCTTCCAGGCACTGCCTCCATGGAACCTGGCCACGTGCACGCCATGAACTGACCGTTCCCCTCGCCACCCCAAGTTCCACAGCAAGATCTACATCATTATGCACGTTAAATAATTCCGATAATCTACTAATAATACGTGTAGAATCAGAATTTCTATCTCTTTTCTCTGAGTTCCTCATATCTAATAATTTACTATCCGAGGTAAGGGAAAAGCTTTCCTACCAACATAGTCTGCGCCTACTGCAAGAACAAACCGGCGTGATCTTCCTGCAAATTGCAGTAGAAGTAAATGATTCCTCTGGTATCGGTCAGATTATAGTTGCATTTTGCAGGAGACAACCATTAGTTTCCCCCGACAGTAACCCACTGTTGTGTCTGATATGACGGGTTAACCAGTTGGACAAAACCTTTTTTGGCATTGGGAGGTGCCTAGCATGAGTAGGGCAGAAAGCGGCGACCAAAATGCTGACCCCTTGGTATATCTTGAGCACCATAATTATTACTCTGATTCCAAAATCCGTCGCATCCTGCGGGAGGTAAAGACGTTTGCCATGGTTGGCGCCAGCACTGCCTGGCGCAGACCAAGCTTTTACGCGATGAAATATTTGCAACACAAAGGTTATCGGATTATTCCCATCAACCCGGGACGTGCGGGAGGCGAAGTGCTAGGAGAAACCATCTATGGATCTCTCGCAGATACCCCCCATAAAATAGACATGGTCGATATATTTCGAACGTCGGAAGAAGCCTATGACATCACGAAGGACGTGATTGCCAATAAAGATGAGAGAGGCATCAAATATTTATGGATGCAATTGACGGTTCGCAACGATCCGGCTGCCGAACTTGCTGAGACTGCTGGCCTCGAGGTGGTCATGAACCGATGTCCAAAAATCGAGTTCGGACGCCTGTCGGGCGAGCTGTCATGGTCGGGGGTAAACTCCGGAATCATTACTGCTAAAACCTTGAGGTCCCCAAAATCATGAGTGTTCGCACCGACATCAATAAGGTTACTTCGAATATCCCCGGTGAAGAGGGCGGCCCGCGCCAGTACGGTATGTCAACCATTGCAGTGCATGCCGGCGCACGACCGGACCCTGTAACAGGGGCTCGACAAACACCCATTTACCAAACCACATCATTCGTATTTGATAACGCTGAACACGCCTCAGAGCTCTTTAATTTACAGACCTTCGGATACGTTTATTCACGCATGACGAATCCAACAGTATCGGTGTTTGAGGAACGTATTGCCCAGCTGGAGGGAGGGCGCGGGGCGGTGGCTGCTGCGTCCGGCCATGCCGCACAATTCCTGGCCGCAGTAAGTCTTTTAGAAGCGGGTGATGAATTTATTGCATCGCGCAATCTTTATGGTGGATCATTAACACAGTTTGGGGTCAGTTTTCCAAAGCTAGGATGGAAATGCCATTTCGTTGATGCGACTGACCCAAAGAATTTTGAAAAGGCAATGACTGATCGAGTCAAATTCTTCTTCTGCGAGGGAGTTGCAAACCCGGGCGGGATTATTTTGGACATCGAGCACATTTCAGAAATTGCTAACAAGCATGGGGTGCTGCTAATAGTCGATAACACCCTTGCCTCGCCGTACCTAATGCGGCCATTCGAATGGGGCGCGGATCTTGTGATTCATTCGACCACTAAGTTTATTGGTGGCCACGGCAATACCATGGGAGGAATCCTTATTGAATCCGGGAACATCGATTGGTTCCGGAATGATAAGTACCCTGGCATGTCCAAACCAGACAGCGCCTATCATGGGCTGGTTTTTGCCGAAACTTTCGGTGATTTTGGTTTCACGATGAGGACCCGGATGGTGGGGTTGCGGGACTACGGAGCCACTTTATCTCCCACGGCAGCATGGAACTTGCTCCAGGGCGTCGAAACCTTACCGCTCCGGATGCAGCGCCATTGCGACAACGCACAAGCTGTGGCGGAATGGCTCGAAAAACATCCGAAGGTATCCTGGGTGTCGTATCCTGGGCTGAAATCCAGCCCCTTCTACGAACTAGGCCAAAAGTATCTGCCCAAGGGGAAGGGGTCAGTATTCACCTTCGGCATCAAGGGTGGCTTTGATGCAGGAGTAAAGCTCATAGATTGCGTAGAACTGCACTCTCACCTTGCCAATATTGGTGATACCAGGAGCCTAATTTTGCATCCCGCCTCCACTACCCATCGCCAACTCTCCGACGAGCAACGGGAAGGCGCCGGCGCAGGACCTGACGTGGTACGACTTTCGATTGGGATAGAAGACATAGACGATGTCATTGCTGACCTCGAGCAGGCGCTGGCACAAACCTAGCGACCAACATTGAATGTCCCTTGCTTCAGCAACTTTCGTAACTGGACGAGCAAAATGGCAGGTGTCAGTCTGGCCCCGCAGGTGCTCCATCCCGCATCCAATGCTGAGCCAACTGAGAGGCTAATTCAACCTCCTCGGCAGTCATCTGCCGTTCGGTAGCATCACGTGCTCGGGCGGCATTGGCATGACCCTGCTTGGCCGCAAGTTCGTACCACGCAAATGCTCGCACTGGATCAACGGCCACCCCTTGGCCATTTAGGTATTGACTGGCAAGCAACGTCTGAGCAGTGCCATTCCCCTTCGCGGCTGCGCGCTGATACCATTTCGCCGCCTCACTATACTGCTCACGCATTGTCTCCAAATGTCCGAGGAACAACAGCGCTTCGACCTCCCCTCGTTCGGCACGCGGTAACCATACCTGCTCCGCCAAGTCATAATCGCCACGCTGGAGAGCCTGCCATCCATCGAGCTCCTCCCCCAAGGTGAATTTCCATGGCGAAAGCCATGCAATAGCAAAAAGGGTGCAAAGGATGCCAATGCGGAACATAATATCCATAGCCTACCTAATTTGGTTGGCGCAGACCAGCACACAGCAAAACCATCTCGCGACCTGTTAAGCAGTACACTATGAATATCACTAGGCAAGACTGGCTTGACCGGCCCACGGCTCGGTGGCTCGCTTTCGGTGTTTTCGCCGCCATGCTCATTTTAATCACTGTTATTCACTATAGATATCTGCGGCCGCATTCTCAGACGACTACTGGCACAGTCAATACCAAGTATGTTTTGTGCCTCAAAGAACGCAGTAGTGCAATAGATCGGATGATCGACGAAGACGTGATAGAGGAGAAACAGGCAATTTTGTTTAAAACCCGAGCCGATGCGCGGTGTCGTACGCAATTCCCCGCACAGTAAAGCTCAATCTTCTTCTCCATCAGCGTTCAAATAGTCGTCTCTCGTGCGCGGCTTAGGACGAGAGCCGAGTGCAAATGGCTGGTCCGTATCAAACTGTGCAACCACCCGACAGTCTTCACACATACGAATTCGGTCAAGTGCTTGCCCATCATTTGCAAACATCGGATGATCTTTAAGCTTATCAATCATGTGTTCAACCGAAGAACGTACACCGAAAGGCTTACTGCAGCGAACACACTTAAATGGCTCCTCCTCTTTGAGGACACGCGGCACCCGGGCGGACTCTCCAAAATCAATTCTTGGCTCCAATGCAATTACCGATTCAGGGCAGGTGGTGCGGCAAAGACCGCATTGAACGCAAGAATGTTCGAGAAAGGAAAGCTGGGGTTTATCCTGATTGTCCAACAAAGCACCGGTCGGGCAGGCACTCACACAAGCCAAACAGAGCGTACATCCGTCCAAGTTTACATTTACCGCGCCAAAAGGTGCGCCAGAAGGGAGACTAATGGTATTCGGGACCCCAACAGCATTCTTTCGAAGGTGATCAAGTGCAAGCCACATTCGATCGCGCTTGCCACCCATAGGTAAAAATTTGCCAACCTCAAATGCCGAGCTTCCGGTTGACGCGATTGAGACCTCAAAAAGTTTTGTCTCGATTAAGTCAGGGTCTGACTCATCTAGAACTGTGGCTCCACCAACCGCAATACCCAGGTCCTCCAAAATAATCTCCAAAATTTCTATCTGGGATAGTAGGCCCTGTAACGCATTGGTTTGGTGCCGCGGACACAATATTAACGTTGTCTCGGCGCCGTATGCTGCCGCCAGTAACAGTAGGTCTAGGCCAACCGTCCTAACCTCATTTATGCTGTACGGTAATACATTTGCGGGCAATCCACGCCCGAACCGACCTATAGCACTGAGGACCTCTTCACCAGCATGGTCATAAACCAGAAGTACTGGCTTGGCCCCGCCTGCAGTGCGATATGCGCCCAACAAAACCCTTAAGCGTTCAAGGTCCACCGCGGGTCCCGGCACAGCGTAGGTAATGGCACCTGTTGGACAGAGGCTCGCACACTGGCCACAACCACCACAAACGTAATTGTCTACGGATACGCCGTCACCATCGCCCGCAATCGCCGTGTTCGGACAATTATCGATACAGCGACTGCAGCCAATCTTTTCACTTCGGCTATGGACGCATATGTCAGCGTCGTAATCAACATATCGGGGCTTGTCGAACGTGCCAATAAGGTCGACTAACTCGAATATAGATCTCTGCACACCTGCCAGACTTCGGGCATCAGGCTTGAAATACCCATCTCGCTGGCTCACAGATCCAAAAAGTGGCGCGCTTCGAGATAGATCAAGGATCAGGTCTACCGTGATCTCTACTCCATCTCGTGCCTCCGAATACGATAACATTGAACGAGACGACGGATCTGCCGACGCATAACCATCCAGAACAAGTCGAAATGCTCCTAAGTGCCCGTTGGCGCGACTCACATGCCCACGAGCAATTTCCAAATTCATAACCATCGGCGGGATAACATCTTCCGCAGCGTCCAGAAGCAACGTTACATTTAGACGGGATGCAAGCTGACAAGCCGCATCCAATGCAGTCTCGTCACAACCATATACCAGAGTCCGGCCCTGTGAGGTCAGCGTTACAGATGGTGTCGGCGGCCTATCAACTGCCGCGGCAGACACTAACGCAGCAATTTTGGGCTCGGCTCGATTTGCTTCTTCTCCCCACGCAGCGTGTTCTCGAATATTCACAGTGTTGACCGCCACGTCTGAATTGGTCTTTGCCGCGGTCTCTTGGAATAGAGGCTCCTCCTGCGTGCATGCGACTACTACCGAGTCACCTAAGACGTCCTCGAAGGTTGCGATTTCGCTTCGACATAGCGCATGATGGACTCTGGGGGCGACGGATGCACCGCAAGCCTTAGCCAGACTTGCGCCATCTATGGGCATTGTCCCTGCGCAATCACAAACTAGAATGGTCTTTCCTGAAAGTTTCAAAATTACACCGCCTCCGGTTTCTCCTCCCATCACCATACACCGAGTGAAGGCTCTTGGGAGTCGGTGAAAATTACTTTATTCGTGGAAACTTGGGAGCGATAGTAGAGCCAATGAAAAAATATCTAGTCCGTCCGGAGCCTAACAATCCAGCACTGACCCAGCGGGTGGATGGCGTTGACCACGCCAATAACGCCATCAATACGCTTGTTCCAGTGGAGTGCCCTCTGACATTGTTCCTCAACAGCCAGGAAATTGTCACCGTGATGACGATTGGGGACTTCCCTGAAGATTTGGCTCTGGGGTTTCTTCTGAACCAAAACATGCTGACTGGTGAGGACATAGTCACAGCAGTTGAGCACGAGCCAGACATAAACGTGGTGGTAGTACGGACTGAGCGAGAAACCGATTTTGAGGACAAACTATCAAAAAAAACTCGAACTTCGGGTTGTGCGCAAGGCACGGCATTCGGTGACGTAATGGAAAAGTTTGAGTCCGTGGTGCTACCCGATGCACCCCTAAAAACGTCCTGGCTATACGCACTCAGCAAAGCTATCAACACTACTCCTAGTCTCTACCTAGAAGCGGGCGCAATACATGGGTGTGTCTTGTGTGAACGTGACAAACCACTTGTCTATATGGAAGACGTGGGACGTCACAATGCTGTCGACAAAGTTGCAGGGTATATGTACCGAACAGGTCTGAGCGCTATCAACAAGATCATGTACACCACCGGACGATTGACCAGCGAGATGATCATAAAAACAGTTCAAATGGAGATCCCCATCCTAGTTTCGAGATCGGGCTTTACCGCCTGGGGGGTCGAACTGGCCCGCCAAGCAAACTTAACTTTGATCGGGAGAACCAAAGGCAAAAGGTTTGTAGCCCTCTCGGGGTCACATAGGATCGAGTACGATGCAGATCCTGAAATTGTTCCTTCGGAAGCCGGCCACATACAACGAAAAGGAAGCAGGAAACCCGATGCCGACTGAGGTCCTAGGCGTCCTTCTGGCCGGCGGCCGCTCAAGCAGAATGGGAGGGGGAGACAAGTGTCTACAAAAACTCTGTGGTCAGACCCTACTGTCCCGCGTGATTAACCGAGCAAAAGATCAGGTCGGTCCGATGATCCTCAATGCCAATGGCGACCCTACCCGTTTTTCATCATACGGAATACCAGTAGTTCCAGATGTTGTATCGGGATTTGCCGGACCGCTCGCTGGCGTTCTCACCGGCCTCGAATGGGCCGCCGAACATGTGCCAGATTGCAAATATGTGGCTACTTTTGCCACCGACGCTCCATTTCTTCCAAGCGACTTAGTAGAAAAACTTCAACAATTGATTAATATTGGAGCAGGTCTGGCGTGTCCCACCTCCAACAACCGTCACCACCCAGTGTTCGGCCTGTGGCCAGTGCGTGAGCGTTCGGCGCTGCGGGACGCGATGACTGAAGACCATATTCGCAAAGTCGACGCCTGGACTTCCCGCTACAAACTGGGAATCGTTGATTTTCCAGTTTGCCCGATAGATCCATTCTTTAATCTCAATACGCCGCATGATTTGGCCAAGGCTGAGGACTTTTTGGCCGGTATGAAGTAAAATCAAGATCCGATGGATAGGCAGGAACAAATTCGAATCGGTGTGGTGCTAGAGCGTCGTTCGATAGACAGCCCTTGGCAACGTTACGCTTGGCGCACGGTTGCCGTGGTGCCTGGCGCTTCCGGCTTCAAAGAATGGAAAGAAATGGCGAGCGGACCAGGGTGGACCCACTATTACGCAGCAAACCTACCGTTGACACTCTACCGAAAGGAGACAGAGGGCTACCGCATTAACTTGTCCCAACCTACTCCATCCCTGTATGTCGTTTTGAAGGATATAAACGATGAACGCCCAAAACCATTCTTGGTTACCGCGTGCCCATTCGAGGCTGGAGATTACGAAATAAGCGGTGACGAGCGGGCCGACAAAGTACCTATGCCAAACGAAATTTTATCGCTCGTGGGCCATTTCATTAAAACCCACCATATTCAGGAACCTTTTACCAAACGGCAACGAAAGGCTCATGTTTCTGTGGAGAAAATCCCACCTGAATCGAGCACACGTCGATAACGAAATGGCTAACAATCCCAACACCCCGATCCGCAGGTGGTCACAAAGAAAAACCGAAGCCCGGCAAGCGCAGACCCCCGAGGTACCCAAGGAGAATGAACCCAGCTTAGAAACGCCAAGTTCAGGTCAAGATATATCCTCGAATGCCAGTAGTCTGCCGCCCTTGGAAGATCTCACCGCAGATTCGGATTTTACCCCTTTTCTTCAAACTGGCGTGCCGTCAGCTCTTAAAAGGGCTGCTCTACGTAAACTGTGGAGCAGTGACCCAGTGTTGGCCAACGTAGACGGACTTAACGACTATGACGAAGATTTTGCCAAAATGGGTCTGGGCAAGGTGGTGCGGACAATCTATCAGGTGGGTAAGGGCATGATAGAACAGGCAGAAAAACCTGAGCCGCCCGAAGGCCCAGACCCTGCTAGAGAAATTGAACAGGCAAACAATATCCTGGCCACGGAAAACGGGGATCAGGATGCCAACTCAGAGTTAGATGACGAGACGAGCCGGCCTGAAGATAAGGCGTAGGACTAGGTCGCCATTTGCATTCTGGTTGACCAGCCGCCGATGATCCGACACTATCAACACGGATTTGCTTTGCACTATTTAGGAAGAGCATTGCAGGGCTACTCGAGGGAGGTGCTACGCTCCGGTGATCGCGTCCAGCAACGTTCCCACGGCCGAGTCATTTCCCAGAGACGCGGCGGAGGCTGTGTCAACTGGGGAAGCAGCGCGCGCCGGTTCATACCGTTTATTAGCGCTCTTGCTAGGCGATACCCCCAGCCAGGAAACCCTGGGTATTGTTGCCAACCTACCGCATAGCGACACCCCAATCGGCCACAGTATTTCCAAATTGGCAAATAGCGCGCGGTCCGTTACGCCATCGGCGATAGAACGGGAATACCATAATTTGTTTGTTGGATTAGGGGGGGGCGAACTTGTACCCTATGGTTCGTACTACCTTTCCGGATTTTTGCATGAAAAACCGTTGGCTCGGCTTCGAGCAGATTTACGCAAACTGGGAATTGAACGAGATATTCAAGTCAGCGAACCGGAAGATGGAATGGCAAGTGTTTGCGAAGTAATGTCAGGGTTGATCGCCGGAGATTTTGGAATACCTGCCAGCCTTTCGGTTCAAAAAGAT
This sequence comes from Alphaproteobacteria bacterium MarineAlpha9_Bin7, assembly GCA_002938115.1. Lineage (GTDB taxonomy): Bacteria > Pseudomonadota > Alphaproteobacteria > UBA7887 > UBA7887. Next base: position 10,638 of record PTKD01000047.1, read on the forward strand.
TTCTATACGAAACATGTTGGGTCCTGGGGAATACAGTTTTTCACGGATCTAGAATCTGCTACATCGGCAAATTTCTACCGATCTGTGGGAGAGCTGGGTAGCGTCTTCCTGCATTTAGAAACTGAAGCTTTCACGATAGAATCCTGACTTTACTAAAGGATACCAAAGCATGACCAAGTCGCAAAAACCATCTCCCGATAAATCAATCGATCGACGCCGCTTTTTTAAAACCGCGAGTGTTGGTGCAATTGGTGGGGCGGCTTCGTTAGCGATCGGCAGTAATGAGT
>PTKD01000048.1 GCA_002938115.1 Alphaproteobacteria bacterium MarineAlpha9_Bin7
CTTTTGCAGGGTTGTTGGGCGCCACAAGATCCTCTGTTTTTCCATCAGGGTAATTCTCAATCACGACTTTGAGTGGGCGCAGTACCGCCATACGGCGCTCCGCTTGCTGATTCAAAAAATCCCGAACGCAATATTCCAGAATTGCGATATCTACAACTGAGTCATTTTTTGCGACTCCTATTCGATTAACAAACTCACGGATTGCTTCTGACGGAAAACCGCGACGCCGCATTCCAGAAAGAGTTGGCATGCGTGGATCGTCCCACCCCGAGACGTAATTGTCTCGAATTAATTGTGTGAGAACTCGTTTTGATAAAATTGTGTACGAAAGATTGAGTCTTGCGAACTCGTGTTGATGGGGCCGAGATGGAACAGGAAGGTTTTCGACAAACCAGTCGTATAGGGGTCTATGGTCTTCGAACTCGAGAGTGCAGATAGAATGAGACACATGTTCGATGGAATCGGACTGTCCATGCGCGAAATCGTACGTCGGGTAGATGCACCATTTGTTCGCAGTACGCGGATGTTTGCTGTGAATAATACGGTACATGATGGGGTCGCGAAGGTTGATGTTGCCCGAAGCCATATCAATCTTGGCGCGAACAACACGTTTCCCATTGGGGAATTCTCCTTTCCGCATGCGCGAAAAGAGGTTCAGGCTTTCTTCTGTGGGTCGATCACGGTGGGGGCTATTGCGGCCTGGTTCGGTTAGAGTGCCACGATAGTTTCGAATCTCGTCGGCTGTTAAATCATCGACATAAGCTTTCCCAATTTGAATCAAATGGACAGCCCAGTCATATAGCTGTTCAAAGTAATCTGAAGCGTAATACAGGTGGTCTCCCCAGTCTAATCCCAACCATTGAATATCTGTTTTGATCGCATCTATGTATTCTTGTTCTTCTCGGGTGGGGTTTGTGTCGTCGAACCGTAAATGACAACGTCCGCCAAAATCCTGTGCTACGCCGAAGTTGAGGTAGATGGACTTGGCATGTCCGATGTGGAGGTAGCCATTTGGTTCAGGCGGAAAGCGTGTCACGACTTTCTCACAGAGACCATCACGGAGATCGTTGTCTATAATATCGCGTATAAAGTTACTGTTTGCGGTGTTCGAGGGTAGCTCGTTCACGATTCTCGTCCAGCTAGTTTAGGGGCACCCTACGCGTTCCCGCGCCTAAAAAAAAGCGCTCGGACCACACCATGTTAATTCTATAGTAGACTCGCTACGTTTACATAGCGGCGTGTGGGAAGTCACGAGTTCATCTCTGGTCGTGTTTTATAGTAGCGGCCGGTTTGAAGTCTAAATGCCGGAATGGCGGGAATAAGATATTGATTAGTCGTCGTAGATTTATGGGAATAGGTGGTGTGGTTGCTGGCCTGGGTGTCGGGACTATGGTGGAGATTGCGCGTGGTAAAGGGAAGGAGTTTTCTGGGGAGGTGCCGGCGATCCGTTCTTACGTGGAACTAGGTCGGACGGGTTTAAAAATTTCGGATATATCCTTCGGCTCTAGTCAGTCCTCAGACCCGGATTTGGTTCGCTATGCCCTTGATCGTGGGATCACCTACTTTGATACCGCAGAAAGTTACCGGTTTGGTACGTCGGAGGTTGCGATAGGAGCGGCTTTGAGGGGTGTTAGAGACCAAATTGTTCTGGCTTCCAAAACCAAGGCTGCTGCGAATGCTAGGCGTACGGAGATTATGACGGCACTTGAAGGAAGCCTCAGGCGACTTAAAACGGATTATCTCGATGTGTACTTCAATCACGCCGTTAACCGTGTTGAGAGAATGCGCAATGAAGAATGGTGGGAATTTACGGAACTTGCCCAGCGACAAGGGAAAATTCGTTATCGGGGAATGTCAGGACACGGCAGTCGGTTGGTCGACAGTTTGGAATATGCGTTAGAGCAAGACTTAGTCGATGTGATACTGGTTGCATACAATTTTGGCCAGGATCCAGATTTTTTAGGTCGTATCAAACAAAGCCTACATTTTTCAGATCTGCAGCCGGGTCTGCCACGTATGCTTTACAAGGCCAAGCAAAAGAACGTGGGCGTAGTTGCAATGAAAACTTTGATGGGTGCGCGTCGAAATGACATGCGCCGGTATGAGCACGATGGCGTCACATTCTCACAAGCGGCATTTGGTTGGGTCTTATCAGATCCCCATGTGGACGGCCTCATAGTTTCGATGACAAACAAAGAGGATATTGATGAGTATGTAGATGCTTCTGGCGGTGTTGGCAGGACCGACTCCGGAATTCATTTGCTTGAGCGTTACATGTCTCTGAATGGCACCAATTACTGTCGGCATGGGTGCAATATTTGCGCAGACGTATGCCCTAAGGGTGTTGAAATAGCGGAAGTGCTGAGAACACGAATGTACGACGTCGATTATCGGAATCGCAACCTGGCTCAAACCGACTATGCCGCTCTTGGGGTGGGTGCCAGTGCTTGCGTTGATTGCGACAGTCAGCCATGCAGAAACAGCTGCCCAGCTGGAATTCCAATATCTGAATGGACCCGTGACGCTGCTGCGCGTTTTGGATAATTGGTAATAATTTCCAGTTTTTAGTTAGGCCAAACGATCAACATGATTAGGTTCTTCGCTCATTTTTTATTTTTGCTTGCCGCCTGGACTTTGGTCGTAAAATTTGCATTCCCTGTTGCCTTTGCGTGGCATGAAGGAAGTCCATTGGGAACCTACGTTTTATGGGACTTTTGGTGGACAATTCATTTATGGTTGGGGTGGGCCCTAATCTTCTGGCAACGTTATACCTACGCGTTCGCGGTCTCGGTATCAGCACTTGAAATAAGCATCGTTACAATAAAATTTACATTCTTCCTGGCTGATCCGAGCTGGACGATATGGACTACAAATTGGTTTATAAACAAGTTGTTTGTGCTAGCATGTTTTGTCTCAATTCTTGGATATTTCTGTACAAAGCGCCGTGAGTTGCGTCTTCATTAATAATCCCAAACTCCCTTTGGCATTGGCAGTCCGGCTAGATCCTGTGCACATAGCGGACCGTCAGGCTCAATTCCTAGAATTTCTAAAACCATCAGCAACTGACGTGTGTGTTGCGCGCTGTGCCACGCAGTTCTTTCGAGCACCACGTGCAGAGTTTGTTCGCCAAAATAAGTCGTCATTAACTTTGAGCCAGTGTTCTCTGGCGCATCTTCCCGCCAGGAGTTGATTTTCTTCAATACTCCGCTGCCATATGTCGCTATGTCAGCGCCGTTCTCGATATTTGAGTTGGGCGACGCATTGAGATCTTCGTCTGTTAAGGTGTCGCCCTCTGTGGCCTTCACGAAACACTCTGCAACACGAAATATATGATAGCCAAGTTCACGATAGGTTCGCGCTCGACCAGGTAAAGTATGGTTCAGACAAGTTACAGGAATTTGGTGGATATAACGTCGTGCCGCCACCAAAACAAATTGAAGTTTGAGTATTAGTTCGCTAACTGACAGTGGTGTGGTGCTGTTATCCTCGATGTTCAGAAACTTTGCGATTTCCGAAAGTACTTGAGCAAATATGAATCGGTCTCCCTGTGTTATTACGGGAACAGCCTGAACCCCGTACCCTGTCAACCGTTCAAAGCCTGAAGCATCTTCGGCCACATTCACTGATTGGAAGCGAATCCCGTTTTCGCGCAGAAATTCCTTTGCTCGCAAACAGCTGGTGCACCCCGGCTGCCAATACAGAGTGATAGGGTCTGTCATTCTAATTCTTTTTGGATTGTTTTTTTATGAAAGAATAAATCTGTGTGAAGTCTGCACCCGGCATCTCGGACATCATATCATCAAGGACGCCGCCTATTATTTTGGCGATGGTATCTTGGTTTCTGCCTTTGGCCATTTCCTGAAGATACAGATTAACATCTTTGGACAAGAGGTCGATGGTAAAACCAGCATCGAATTTCTCTGTCAAAATTCTGCGTGGAAACTTGTCGCTGGTTGCGGTGTTTTGACCACTAGAGGCATTAAATACGTCAATCATTATTTTCGGCTTGAGTCCAAGTGATTCGCCGAACGCAACTGCCTCGCTGGTTGCGGTCATAGCGGTGGCGGACAAAAAATTGTTAAGTAGCTTCATTGCTTGCCCTTGACCAGGTTTAGTCCCGATGTAAAAACGTTTCGTTGCGAAAGCAGCTAGGATTGGGTCCAGCTGATCAAATAATAGACGCTCCCCCGACGCCATTAGAGCCAGTGTTCCTTGGCTTGCCCCGAGCGTACCACCGCTTACTGGTGCATCGAGGTAGGTAATGTTAGCAGTTGCAAGAATGCGATGAACATTTTGTGCGGCGTCGACACCAATTGTTGAGTGATCAACAATCGCGCTTGCCACGCATTGGGAGGCTGCGGTCACTTGCTTGGCTACCTCATTGACAGCCTTTCCGTCAGGTAGCGAAAGCAGCACAGTTTTGCAGGCTCGTGCGACGTCTCCGACATCAGCAGCGATTTCAGCGCCTTTTGGAGCACGGGCTTTGGTGCCCGCCAAGTCGAATGTGCATAAATCATACCCGGCTGCCATGACATTGGCGGCCATTGGTGCACCCATATTCCCGAGGCCGATAAAGCCAATCATAGTTTTTTTCATGCTATCATCCTATAACGACTAGTGACTGATGTTCTAAAATGATTTTTGTGTTGGTACATGGTTCTGTACCTTTACTTGTCTTTATTACGAACTCGAATCTGGGGTCGCCCATGATTTCCAACCAGTTACCACAGCTTGGCTTCGACCTTGGAGAAAGTACCGAAATGTTGCGCGATACGGTGGCCAGTTTTGCCGCCGACGAAATTGCTCCTCGTGCCGCTGAGATTGACCGCAGCAATGATTTTCCTTCTGATTTGTGGCGCAAATTCGGTGATCTTGGTTTGCTCGGGATAACAGTAGAGGAGGAATACGGCGGAGCCGGTATGGGCTACTTGGATCACGTAGTTGCGGTGGAGGAAATTAGCCGCGGTTCCGCCGCTGTGGGTCTTTCTTATGGCGCGCACTCGAATCTTTGCGTAAACCAAATTCGTCTCAACGCGTCTGAGAAACAAAAACGACACTATTTGCCCAAGCTTATATCGGGGGAACACGTCGGAGCTTTGGCCATGAGCGAGCCAGGGGCTGGGTCCGACGTAGTTTCAATGCGTCTTCGTGCCGATAGACACGGAGATCACTACGTTCTCAACGGTTCCAAAATGTGGATCACCAATGGCCCAGATGCCGACGTTTTGGTGGTTTACGCAAAAACGGATGTCGACGCCGGTTCACATGGCATATCTGCATTTCTAATTGAACGCGGCTTCAAGGGTTTTAAATCCGCCCAGAAACTCGACAAACTGGGCATGCGTGGTTCCAACACAGGAGAGTTAGTTTTTACGGATTGCGAGGTTCCAGCAGAAAACTTGCTTGGAATAGAAGGTCAAGGCGGAAAGGTGCTGATGAGCGGTCTGGATTTCGAGCGCGCTGTGCTTTCTGGAGGTCCTATCGGTGTAATGCAGTCATGCCTTGATGTTGTTTTACCCTATGTTCACGAGCGAACTCAGTTCGGCGAACCGATTGGGACATTTCAACTCATGCAGGGAAAGCTTGCTGACATGTATACCACCATGAGTGCCTGCCGAGCTTACGCATATACTGTAGCGAAAGCGCTCGATCGCGGCGAGGCAACCCGTAAGGATGCTGCAGGCGTAATTCTGTATACGGCTGAGAAAGCAACGTGGATGGCACTTGAGGCAATTCAGTGTTTAGGTGGAAATGGATATATCAATGAATATCCCACCGGACGTTTATTAAGGGACGCAAAACTTTATGAAATTGGTGCTGGTACCCAGGAAATACGCCGCTGGTTGATTGGGCGTGAACTTTTTGAAGAAACTAGTTAATAAACCAGATGCACCGGGATTTTTGTCTATGCCCGTTCTCGGTTCTGCTAGCTCACCGCCTTTGAAGGCGGCATCACAAATCAACAGTTTCTTGGGCAATCAAATCAAAATTGAAATCCATCGTCCGGCCAGCAAGCGTTCTGGCACCATCTTCACTTATTTAGCGCGTAGTTTCAGCGGGAATGTAAGGAGCACAAATTGTGAATTTAGATTTGACAGGAAAACTCGCCCTCGTGACAGGTTCCACGAGGGGTATCGGACTTGCCGCTGCAAAAGGTTTGGCGGAGATGGGGGCGGCGGTAATAGTGAATGGGCGACGACAAGACGCGATAGATGCAGCGATTTCGTTGATTAGCGAAGATGTGGCCGGCGCAACGCTTCATGGCGCGGCAGCTGATCTTGCCAGCGCCGACGGTTGTGCGGCTGTGATCAACGCGTTTTCTGATGTCGATATTTTGGTCAACAACATGGGAGTATATGAACCCAAGCCATTTTTTGATGTCTTGGATGAAGACTGGGAATGGATGTTCCAGGCGAACGTTATGAGCGGTATCCGACTCACGCGACATTATCTACGAAGAATGCTTGAGACAAAGGATTGGGGGAGAGTTGTCTTTGTCTCAAGTGAATCGGGGGTTCTTATTCCTAAAGAAATGGTGCATTACGGCTTTTCCAAGAGCGCACAGTTGTCTATCGCCAGAGGGGCGGCGGAATACACCAAAAAGACAAACATTACGGTCAACTCCGTATTACCTGGCCCTACCTGGGTGGAGGCATCATCCGAGCGATTGTCCTCGCGAGCGGCGACGCAAGGTACTACTGTCGAGGAACTTAAGGAGAGCCTTTTTTCAGAGAAACGGAGAACCTCGTTACTGCAGCGGTATGCCATGCCGGAGGAGGTGGCCAATATGATCTGCTACGTTTGTTCGATGTCATCAAGCGCAACAAATGGTGCTGCCCTGCGAGTAGAGGGCGGTATAATTACCAATCCATTCTAGTTCAAGAGGGCACTGCTTTTTCAGGCCCACGAAACATGATTATATGTGCATTATGGTGTCAGGTTTGTTGTGCTTTGGTCGCAAATTATTGGCGGCTTAGTCCGCGGAGTGTTCGACCCTTCAAGGAGATGAATGATGGCAGGAGATCCGATTGTTATTGCTGGCATGGCGCGAACTCCCATGGGAAGTTTCCAGGGTTGTCTCTCATCCGTTTCTGGGCCGGAGCTTGGTTCTGTAGCGATTAAAGCGGCACTTGAGCGTGCCCAGGTTCCCACAGAGGATGTTTCAGAAGTTATAATGGGGTGCGTTCTGGCGGCTGGTCAGGGCCAGGCCCCAGCGCGCCAGGCAGCTTTAGGAGCTGGGGTGCCGACTGATGTCGGGGCTACCACTATAAATAAAATGTGTGGGTCGGGCATGAAGGCGACAATGTTCGGCCACGATTTAATCATCGCTGGCTCAGCAGATATTGCTGTAACCGGTGGATTGGAGAGCATGTCTAACGCTCCTTATTTACTTCCCAAGGCACGTCGCGGGCTTCGCATGGGGCATGGCGAGATCAAAGATCATATGTTCATAGATGGACTTGAAGACGCGTACGATAAGGGTCAATTAATGGGCGTTTTTGCCGAAAATACTGCTGAAAAATACCAATTTACCCGTGAATCGCAGGACGAGTTCGCCATCCGTTCACTACAGCGCGGTAAGAAGGCCAATGAAGACGGTAGTTTCGACGCGGAAATGGCGTCGGTCCTTGTTGAATCTCGAAAGGATCAAGTTGTTGTCGATCGGGATGAACAGCCTTTTTCGGTAAACCTTCAAAAAATACCGACTCTCAAACCGGCTTTTCGCAAAAATGGTACCGTAACGCCCGCGAATTCAAGTTCAATTTCGGATGGTGCTAGTGCCTTGGTGCTGATGCGACAGTCTGAAGCGGAGAGGAGAGGGATTACGCCACTCGCGACCATCGTCGCACATGCTACCCATAGTCAGGCACCGGAATGGTTTACCACTGCACCGGTCGGCGCTATCACGAGGCTTTTTGAAAAAACAGGCTGGTCCAAGAAAGATATAGATCTGTTTGAAGTTAATGAGGCCTTCGCCGTAGTTACGATGGCTGCGATCCGGGAACACAGTCTTGGTTCAGAGCAAGTAAATGTGCATGGAGGTGCTTGTGCTATGGGTCATCCTGTTGGTTCCTCGGGTTCACGGATAATTTGTACCTTGATAGGTGCCATGCATAAGTATGATGTAAAGAAGGGCGTGGCGGCACTATGTATAGGTGGGGGTGAAGCTACGGCTGTTGCTATAGAGCGCGCCAATTAGCGTACGTACGGTGTCGACTGAGTACTTACGTACGGTCACTGCGTCTTTGGAGTATTGGCGCACGTAGTTTTTAATTCGGCATGATTTGCACATGCCAAACTATAGAGTATTTAGCTATGCTGTTAACTGATGATCAGATCATGATCCGAGATGCCGCGCGCACCTTTGCTCATTCGGAGGTTGCGCCGCTCTCAGCGGAATGGGACCGAACCGCTGAGTTTCCTTCTCAGATAGCGAAGCGATTGGGAGAGCTTGGCTTTCTTGGAATGACCGTTTCCGAAGAATGGGGCGGTTCGGGTGCTGACAATCTGTCTTTGGCTCTTGTAATAGAGGAAATTTCAGCTGCAGATGCCGCCTGTGGCTTGCTTGTTGGCCTACAAAACTCGGTCGTGTGTGCTCCAATTAACCAGTTTGGTACTAAGGAACAAAAAGAGCGTTATCTTCGGCCTGCCGCTCGCGGTGATATACGCGGCTGTTTTTGTCTGACGGAACCGCAGGCTGGTTCGGACGCTTCGAATCTACGCACCCGAGCAGAGTTGCGTGGAAATCATTATGTCATCAACGGCTCCAAGCAGTTTATTACCTCTGGGGCCAGTGCTGATATCGCGCTCATTTTTGGTGTTACCGATCCGGATTCTGGGAAAAGAGGTATTAGCGCTTTTATAGCTTCCACCGATTCCCCCGGTTATAAGGTAGTAACCAAGGAAGAGAAATTGGGCCAGCGGGCGTCCGACACTTGTCAACTTTCATTTGAGGATTTGGAGGTGTTCCCTGACATGGTTCTTGGTGAACTAGGACAGGGATACCGTATCGCGCTTTCTAACCTGGAGGGAGGTCGTATCGGTATAGGAGCCCAGGCGCTTGGAATCGCGCGCGCTGCTTATGAAGCAGCCCTTTCGTATGCCAAAGAGCGCGAGAGCATGGGGCGGCCCATCATTGGACATCAAGCAGTCGCTTTCAGGCTTGCCGATATGGCAACCAAAATCGATGTGGCCCGGCAGATGATATGGCACGCTGCCGCGCTGAAGGATTCCGGCCGTCCCGCCCTCAAGGAAGCTTCAATGGCGAAATTATTTGCGTCTGAGATGGCGGAGGAGGTGTGTTCAGCAGCGATCCAAATTCATGGCGGCTACGGGTTTGTTCGGGGATACCCCGTTGAGAGATTGTGGCGTGACGTGCGGGTGTGTTCGATTTATGAGGGTACCAGTGATGTACAGCGCTTGGTGATTAGTCGACAGATTGCGTCTGAGTAGTGTACCCAGGGGATGTGGTGATTAAAATTAATTTTAAACCGGACTTTGACATTTCCTGAAGAATTGCTATCGCTTTGCTGCGGGATAGTATGAGTGGTTCTCTATTCCTGTAGCTGTTCAGCTCGTGGTTTTGAAGCACATATTTTCACTTGCTGCCAAACCGCGCGATAGTGCAGGGTAGCCAAATATTTTTTAAAGTTTATTGGTGTGTACGGTATTGATGATGGGCGTTTTGCATTCTGATCTAGATACCTCGTCAGGGACTTTTGCGGAAAACAAAGCACGTGTGGAGGCTTTGGTGGCAGACCTGCGAGCGCACGCCGTTGAGGTTTGCCAGGGTGGTGGTGACGCGGCACGTGCTCGCCATGTTGAGCGTGGCAAACTGTTGCCTCGTGACCGAGTGCACCGATTGCTTGATCCTGGCACGCCGTTCTTGGAGTTGTCACAGCTAGCAGCTCATGGAATGTATGAGAGTGCGGCTCCAGGTGCGAGTCTCATAACCGGAGTGGGGCGTGTCAGCGGCCGTGAGTGCGTGATTGTGGCGAACGATGCTACCGTCAAGGGTGGGACCTACTATCCAATTACCGTAAAAAAACACCTGCGAGCTCAGGAGGTTGCACGAAAGAATCGACTGCCGTGTATTTACCTAGTTGATTCGGGTGGGGCCAATCTTCCCTATCAGGCCGAGGCATTTGCAGACCGGGAACACTTTGGACGTAGTTTTTTTAATCAAGCAACAATGTCAGCTGAAGGAATACCCCAGATAGCGGTGGTGATGGGGAGTTGTACGGCCGGGGGTGCTTATGTCCCGGCAATGTCGGACGAGTGCGTAATTGTCCGTGAGCAGGGCACGATCTTTTTAGGTGGCCCACCCTTGGTGAAGGCAGCCACTGGCGAAGAAGTTAGTGCCGAGGAACTAGGAGGTGCCGAAGTGCATGCCCGCACCTCTGGCGTTGTCGATCACTACGCTGTCGATGATCTACAAGCGTTGGGGATTACGCGGCGCATTGTTAGTCATTTTGGGAAAAGGAAGCAGGTTGAGCTGGATCTTAAACCGCCGGAAATGCCCCGGTATGATTCGTCGGAAATTTATGGGGTTATACCGTCTGATTTACGAAAGCCATTTGAGGTTCGCGAAGTAATTGCGCGGTTGGTTGATGACAGTGAATTCGACGAATTTAAACAGCTTTACGGCCAGACCTTGGTGACTGGCTTTGCGCGTTTAGCCGGCTACCCAGTCGGTATTCTTGCCAACAACGGCATTTTATTTTCCTAGTCGGCACTGAAAGGTGCTCATTTTATCGAGCTTTGCTGCCAACGTCAGATACCCATAGTTTTTTTACAAAA
>PTKD01000049.1 GCA_002938115.1 Alphaproteobacteria bacterium MarineAlpha9_Bin7
ATGGCCATTGCGCGACGTTTACGCACTGGTGCACGCAAGCTTAACCTTGTTGCTGGATTGATTCGCGGGTTGCCGGCAGAAAAGGCGCTAGCGCAATTAAAGTTTTCGCCACGGCGAATCTCGGGTGAGGTCAAGAAAGTTCTCGAGTCAGCTATCGCAAATGCGGAGAATAACCACAATCTCGATGTTGATCGATTGGTTGTGGCTGAGGCATATGTTGGGAAAAGTTTAACCATGAAGCGATGGCGTCCCCGCGCTCGTGGTCGTATTGGTCGGATCATCAAACCGTTCAGCCGGATCACGGTTGTCGTCCGAGAGCAAGAGGAAAATTAGCGATGGGTCAAAAAGTTAGTCCGATTGGGATGCGTCTTGGTATTAATCGAACTTGGGATTCCCGCTGGTACGCTGATAGTGGCTACGGGGAGCTGTTGCAGGAGGATTTAAAGATTCGCTCATATTTGTTGAAGCGCTTAGGGCAGGCTGGTGTGAGTAGAGTTGTTATAGAACGTCCGTCAAAAAAGGCGAGAATAACCATTCATACGGCTAGGCCCGGTGTAGTGATTGGTAAGAAGGGTGTGGACATTGAAAAACTCCGATCCCAAATAAGTCAAATGACTGAGAGCGAAGTCCATCTCAATATCGTTGAAATTCGCAAACCTGAGATTGAAGCCCAATTGGTGGCAGAAAATGTTGCGCAGCAACTGGAGCGGCGCGTGGCTTTCCGGAGAGCTATGAAGCGTGCCGTCCAGTCCGCCATGCGGTTGGGAGCTCAGGGTATCAGGATTAACGCAGGAGGCCGGCTTGGTGGTGCCGAGATAGCGCGCACTGAGTGGTATCGGGAAGGTCGAGTGCCACTGCATACTTTACGAGCAGACGTTGACTATGGTGTTGCGCGCGCAGATACCGCTTACGGCACCTGTGGTGTCAAAGTTTGGATTTTTAAGGGTGAAATCCTGGAGCATGATCCGATGGCGCAAGAGCGGCATCGCGCCGAATTGCAAGGTGCAAGGGTCTAACAGAACGGGTAACGAGTGATGCTAAGTCCTAAAAGAACTAAATACCGAAAACAGCAAAAAGGACGCATCCACGGTATGGCTAAGGGAGGGACATCGTTGAATTTTGGAGCCTTTGGTTTGAAGGCTGAGCAGGCGGGGCGAGTTTCTGCGCGCCAAATTGAAGCGGCACGACGAGCGATAACACGCCATCTTAAGCGTAGTGGCCGTATGTGGATTCGGATTTTTCCTGATGTCCCAATCAGCAAGAAGCCAGTCGAAGTACGGATGGGCAAGGGTAAGGGTGTGCCAGAATTTTGGATATGCCGAATAAAGCCTGGTCGTGTGATGTTTGAAGTTGATGGGGTGCAGGCTCCGCTGGCAAAAGAAGCATTCCGGCGCGGTGCCGACAAGCTACCAATCCGTACTCGTTTTGTTACGCGCATAGAGGGAGAATCTTGATAATGAAAATTGAAGATGCCCGCGCAAAAAATGATGGGGAACTCGAATCGGAACTCATGGCGCTAAAAAAAGAACAACTGAATTTACGGTTTCAACGGGCTACAGGTCAGCTCGAAAACACAGCTCGTGTTCGGACTGTTCGCCGAGATGTGGCTCGGATTAAAACAATTTTGAAGCAGCGCGTATGACGACTTTCTTAAACAAGTAAGCCAATGATCGGATAACGAGATGTCGAGACGAGTTCTTCAAGGTGTTGTGGTCGGTGATAAAGCCGACAAGACCGTGGTAGTTCAGGTGGACCGCCGGATACAGCATCCGTTGTACAAGAAGTTTATACGCCGTTCGAAGAAGTATATGGCGCATGATGAAAAAAATTCTAGCAAAGTTGGCGATCAGGTTGAAATTCGTGAATGTCGACCGTTGTCCAAGAGTAAGCATTGGGAAGTGGTAGTCGGATGATAGATAGAAACTCTATCGATCGGGTGACGGTGGCTGTGAGGGGATTAAAGTCATGATTCAGATGCAGACGGATCTTGAAGTAGCGGATAACTCGGGTGCGCGCCGCGTCCAATGCATCAAGGTGCTTGGTGGATCGGGTCGTAAGACGGCGTCAATTGGGGATGTGATCGTGGTTTCAGTAAAGGAAGCGATTCCGAGAGGTAGAGTAAAAAAAGGTGATATCCACCGCGCGGTGATAGTGCGTACACGTAAGGAAATTCGCCGATCAGACGGTGGTGCAATCCGTTTTGACAAGAACGCAGCGGTTCTGCTTACGCCACAAAACGAGCCTATTGGAACCCGTATTTTTGGGCCTGTTACTCGTGAGCTTCGAGCCAAACAATTTATGAAGATAATTTCTCTGGCGCCCGAGGTGTTGTAATGACGGGGAAATTACGCCTTAAAAAGGGAGATGAGGTCATTGTTTTGACGGGTCGGGACCGAGGCAAGACTGGTGAAGTTACCAAGATAGTACTTAAGAAGAATCAAGTGATTGTGCAGGGAGTAAGTGTGGCTAAACGGCATACCGCGCCGTCGGCGAGCAATCCTGGGGGAATTATTGATAAAGAGATGCCAATTGATATTTCAAATGTGGCGCTGATCGACCCCAAAGACCGTAAACCAACCAAGATCGGTTATCGATTCTTGGAGGACGGACATAAAGTTCGTTTCGCCAAACGTTCTGGCGAAGTCATTGATCGTTAGGTGCAAGATATGTCTCGTCTTCAAGAACATTATGAAAAGGTAGTGAGACAGGCTCTGGTTGAAGAATTCAGTTACAGGAATTCGATGCAAGTGCCTAAGCTTGAAAAGATTGTAGTTAATATGGGCGTTGGAGAAGCGGGACGGGAGGCCAAGAAAATTGAGGGCGCATTGGCAGACCTAACCGCGATAACGGGTCAAAAACCAGTCACTACTAAAGCCAAAAAATCGATAGCAAATTTTAAATTACGGGAGGGCATGACAGTTGGTTGCAAAGTGACGTTGCGAGGAGATCGGATGTACGAGTTTCTGGATCGTCTTGTTAATATTGCTTTGCCTCGTGTGCGTGATTTTCACGGTGTGCCCCAGAAAAGCTTTGATGGTAATGGAAATTATTCGCTTGGTCTGAAGGAGCAAATTGTTTTTCCGGAAATTGATTACGATGCAGTAGATGAGGTACGCGGTTTGGATGTAGTTATAGTGACTACGGCTAAGACTGACGATGAAGGGCGAGCTCTTTTGAAAGGTTTTAATGTTCCGCTGACCGAGTAAGAACGTCAACTCTAATGAGGAGGCATTTGCATGGCAAAAAGCAGTGCCATTGAAAGAAATAAGAAACGTCGCAAACTTGTGGCTAAGCATGCCGCAAGGCGGGCGGCACTGAAAGAAGTTTCACGAGACCGAGCATTAGCTCCGGAGGAGCGATTTGCTGCGTGTTTAGCGTTGGCTAAGTTGCCGCGCAATAGCTCTGCGGTGCGTATTCGCAACCGTTGCCAGTTAACTGGACGTCCACGCGGTGTTTACCGCAAGTTCGGAATGTCGCGTATAGGCTTACGCGAACTCGCCTCGGCGGGGCAAATTCCGGGCATGACGAAATCAAGTTGGTAGAGGTGGTCTGATGACGATGACTGATCCGCTTGGCGATATGCTTACCCGTATCCGCAATGGTCAACAGGGAGGTAAGCCACAGATTAATTGCCCAGCTTCTAAATTTCGCGCTAACGTGCTCGAGGTTTTGCAACGTGAGGGATACATACGCGGTTTCCGACACGTTGAGGAGAGCCAATCCCAGCCCCATCTAGAAATAGAGCTTAAATACCATGATGGTTCTCCCGTTATTAGGACCATCAAGCGAATATCCAGGCCTGGTTGCCGCATTTATGCCTCAATTAAAGACTTAAGGCCGATAAACAATGGGTTAGGAATATCAATTTTATCAACGCCTCGTGGAGTGATGTCGGACGCTGAGGCGCGGGCGGCTAATGTTGGCGGCGAAGTACTGTGTATGGTCATTTGATAAACAGGCGTCATTAGTGTGCTAAGGGGGATTGCGTTGTCAAGAATTGGGAAGAACCCGGTCGAAGTTCCGGACGGTGTTGAGGTGCTGGTTTCAGGACAGCAGGTGACCGTTAAAGGTAAACTTGGTGAGTTAACTCGTACGCTTGCACCCGAGGTTGAGATTACGCGCGAGGCAAACATGATTTGGGTTAAGCCACGTGATACAGAGCTTCGGGCTCGATCCATGTGGGGCCTGGGTCGAACGCTGATTAAAAATATGGTGGCTGGTGTTTCGAAAGGTTTTAGTCGAAAGCTAGAAATTGTTGGGGTTGGCTATCGAGCCGCGGTTGAGGGCAATGTGCTTACTTTGCAGCTGGGTTATAGCCACGACATACAAGTGATGATTCCAGATGATATCAAAGTAACTTGTGAAAGACCGACATCCATTGAAATAGCAGGCGCTAACAAACAGAAAGTTGGACAGCTAGCCGCGGATATTCGTGGCTTACGTAAGCCTGAGCCTTACAAAGGGAAGGGTATAAAGTACGAAGGTGAATATATTTTTCGCAAGGAAGGTAAAAAGAAATAGGTTTTCCCAATGGTTGATTCCCGTAAATTGTTGCAACGCCGTCGGAGGCGCACTAGACATCAGATTCGTAAAGTATCCGGTGGAAAGATGCGTCTGAGCGTGTTTCGCTCAAACAAGAATATTTATGCTCAAGTTATAGATGATGGTGATGGCTATACCCTGGCAGCAGCGTCAACACTGGATCAAGAGTTGCGGTCTAATCTGAAAACCGGTGCTGATATGGAAGCTGCTAAGCAGGTAGGGGCACTAATTGCGAAGCGCGCGAAAGCTGCCGGTGCGACTGGATTGGTGTTCGATCGCGGTGGTTATCTCTACCATGGGCGTGTCAAGGCGTTAGCCGATGCAGCGCGTGAAAACGGTTTAAAATTTTAAGTCAAGGTAAAGGCCAAACTAATGGCGAAAAATGATTCTAGACGGGGTGAAACCCGAGGCGGCCGCGATGGTCGACACAATAGGAACCGGGGCGAAAATGAAACGGATCTAATTGACAAACTTGTCAGCATCAACCGAGTGGCCAAGGTGGTTAAGGGCGGTCGGAGATTTAGTTTTGCGGCATTGGTTGTGGTCGGTGATGGTCGTGGTCGGGTAGGGTTTGGAAATGGGAAAGCCCGTGAAGTTCCAGAAGCAATCCGAAAGGCGACTCAGAAGGCGCAACGTGGTTTAGTTAGGGTTCCTTTACGTGAAGGCCGGACCTTGCATCATGATGTGAACGGAAGATTTGGTGCGGGTCGTGTCGTGCTTCGGGCGGCCCCGCCAGGGACGGGTATCATTGCAGGAGGGCCAATGAGGGCAGTTTTTGAGACTTTGGGTCTTCAGGATGTTGTCACAAAATCTATCGGAAGTTCTAATCCATACAATATGGTGCGCGCCACCTTTGAGGCATTGGCCAAAATAGAAACCCCGCGTCTCACTGCATCTAAACGGGGGAAAAAAGTTTCAGAAATCCTTGGGAGACGTGGCAAGGCGGCGGAGACGGTACAGGAGTGAATTGATGGCGGCCAAAAAATCACAGAGACTTAAGGTAACGCAGACAGGCAGCCCTATTGGGAGGCCTAAAGACCAGCGTGCAACTCTGATTGGCCTGGGACTAAATAAGATGCATCGAAGTCGTCTACTTGATGACGGTCCGGCAATACGAGGGATGATTGAAAAAGTTCGTCACTTGGTCCGGCTTGAAAGTGTTGACTGAAGCCAAACCAGCTGGCGCTGGAAGGATTATAAAATGAAGTTGAATGAGCTCCGCGACAACTCAAATGCGAATCGTGATCGTGTCCGAGTGGGGCGTGGTATTGGCTCAGGAACAGGCAAGACCGCCGGCCGTGGTCATAACGGGCAAAACTCGCGTTCAGGCTCTGGCATGAAGGGATTTGAGGGCGGGCAAATGCCACTCTACCGTCGTCTGCCCAAACGTGGTTTCAGCAACCCATTTACGAAGCGTTATGCCGTTGTCAATCTCGGCCAGTTGCAAGCAGCCATTGATCGTAAGAAACTCGACCCAAAAAAAGTAATTAATGGTGATGTCTTGTTGGCCGCAGGGCTAATAAAAAGAGTTGAGGATGGGGTGCGTGTTCTGGGAAAGGGTGAGTTAAAGGCTAAGGTGACGGTTGAAGCCGTTGGTGCAAGCAAAGGCGCTGTGGCTGGAATTGAAAAGGTAGGAGGCGCGTTAACACTTTTGAAAATTGAATCTACTCGGCCGGGTACGCCTGATCCAGAATCGAGCCAATCAACGTGATTGGAATCGCCTCAATGGAGGGGTAGTTAGTTATGGCTTCGGCGGCGGAACAACTTGCAGCGACTATCAACTTTGGCGCTATCGGCAAAGCGACCGAACTGAAGAAACGGTTGTGGTTCACTTTCGGCGCTCTAGTTATATACAGGCTCGGCACCTATATCCCGCTTCCTGGTATTGATCCAGTAATCCTCGACGAGATATTTAGTCAGCAGGCCGGCGGCATTATTGGCATGTTTAACATGTTCTCCGGTGGTGCCTTGGGGCGCATGACAATTTTCGCTCTCAATATCATGCCGTATATTTCATCTTCAATCATAATACAGTTGATGACCACGGTGTCTCCGCATTTGGCACAACTTAAAAAGGAGGGTGAATCAGGTCGTAGAAGAATCACACAATATACTCGATATGGCACCGTTATCCTGGCGACTTTCCAGGGGCTTGGTATTGCGGTGGGTCTTGAAGGTATGACGGGAAGTCAGGGTTCAGCGGTGCTTGAGCCCGGCCTGACATTTCGGGCAGTAACTGTAATCACGCTGGTTGGTGGCACGATATTTCTAATGTGGCTTGGTGAGCAGATTACAGCTCGCGGTGTTGGAAACGGTATTTCCTTAATCATTATGGCAGGTATAGTTGCGGAACTCCCATCAGCGATGGCGAGTACGCTGGAGCTTGGTCGCACGGGTGCGTTATCAGCTTTTTTCATTATTTTATTGATAGCGATGTCGGTGGCCGTCATCGCGTTTATCGTTTTTGTTGAACGCGCGCAACGCCGATTGCTTGTTCAGTATCCAAAGCGACAGCAAGGCAACCGGATGTTTGGCGGGGAAAGTACCCATTTGCCGTTGAAATTAAACACTGCTGGTGTGATCCCGCCAATTTTTGCGAGTTCATTGCTTTTGTTGCCCATCACTGCGATGAGCTTTTCTGCCAGCTCCGGTCCGGACTGGTTGGGCAATGTCGCCGCCATGCTGTCGCGTGGTTCACCTGGTTACTTACTTCTTTATATATCGTTAATCGTATTTTTTGCATTTTTCTACACTTCCGTTGTATTCAATCCTGAGGACACTGCAGATAATCTCAAGAAGAACAATGGTTTTATACCGGGCATTCGGCCAGGGAAAAATACTGCTGAGTATATTGACTATGTGCTGCGGCGTTTAACTACGGCAGGGGCAGTTTATCTTTCAGCAGTTTGTGTTTTGCCCGAGATTTTGATATCGCAATACGCGGTGCCATTTTATTTTGGCGGCACAAGTCTGTTAATTGTAGTCAACGTTAATATGGACTTTGTTGCTCAGGTTCATTCGCATTTGCTGGCCCAGCAGTACGAAGGACTGATAAAGAAAACACGACTTAGAGGGCGCCGCGGGTGAGATTGATTTTATTTGGTCCACCAGGTTGTGGTAAAGGTACACAGGCACAATTTCTTGGCGGCGAATTTAACATCCCCCACCTTTCGACCGGCGATATGTTGCGAGAGGCTGTTACCATAGGCACGGAGATAGGGCTGCAGGCGAAAGAACTTATGGAGGCTGGTGCGCTAGTTCCGGACGAAGTGGTGGTAGGTGTTATCTCAGAGCGCCTCGATAGGGATGATTGTGTGAATGGGTTTATTCTTGATGGGTTCCCTCGGACGGTTGGCCAGGCGAATGCACTTGATGACCTGTTGACGGATAAAGGTCTGAAACTTGATCGAGTGGTGGAAATTCAGGTGTCAGATGAACTTCTAATAGAAAGAATCTCAGGTCGTTTTTCCTGTCTTGATTGCCGGTTGGGCTACCATGATCGTTTTAAGCAGCCTGAGCGAGAGGGCGTTTGCGACATATGTGGAGGTAATAGATTTACACGACGCAAAGATGATAACGAGGCAACCGTTCGTGAGCGGCTCAACACCTATAATGCTCAGACAACCCCTTTGTTACCGTATTATCGCAGCAAAGACCTATTGGCTCCTGTGGATGGTATGCTTGGAATCGAAGAGGTTACGGCAGCGATTCGGGGAATTCTCAATATTTCTTGAAACCGTTGACCTAATTAGGGCGACCGCTATAATGGACACAGTTTGCCTGGGCGCCTCGCGGAAGCGGTTGGAGCGCTGCTGTTTGCGCGAAAATGTTTCGTGAGGAGTTGGAAAATTGGCACGAATCGCCGGGGTGAATATCCCAACTAACAAGCGGGTGGTGGTTTCCTTGACCTATATCTTCGGGATAGGCAACTCGAAGGCTCGCGAGATTTGCCAGAAAGCTGGTGTGACTGAAGCTAGCCGAGTCAACCAATTGGCTGAAGGAGAGGTAACTCGGTTACGCGAAATTATCGATGGCGAATATCGTGTGGAAGGCGATTTACGTCGAGACGTTGCGATGAATATCAAGCGACTGATGGATTTAGGATGTTACCGTGGTCTTCGACATCGTCGTGGTTTGCCGGTTCGCGGTCAGCGAACCCACACTAACGCGCGAATGCGAAAAGGGCGAGCGCGGCCAGTTACAGGGAAAAAGAAAGCCGTCTAATCGGCGAATTGCATGGAAGCAGGCTAGTTTAGTAAGGGTATCGTATGGCGAAAGAATCGGGTGGGCGTGTAAAGCGCCGCGAACGTAAAAACATTACTTCGGGTGTTGCGCATGTGAACGCAACTTTTAATAACACACTGGTGACTATCACAGATGTTCAGGGTAACGCTATCGCCTGGTCGTCTGCCGGATCTTTGGGATATAAGGGTTCACGAAAATCAACTCCTTATGCGGCTCAAATGGCTGCCGAGGATGCTGGGCGCAAGGCGGCTGAGCATGGCGTGAAGACGCTGGAGGTCGAGGTAAAGGGCCCAGGTTCAGGTCGAGAGTCGGCGCTTAGAGCGTTGCAAGTGGTGGGGTTTACTATAACTACTATACGGGATGTGACACCAATCCCACACAATGGTTGCCGTCCTCCTAAGCGGCGGCGCGTATAGATTAAAATTGGGCCTGGGTGACCGGTGTTTTGGCGCTCGGTTTATCGGGAAAAATTGAATTGAAGGAACGGTGCCTTGAAACTGTTGAGGTTGGCCAGGTGATTCAGAAAAATTGGCAGGAGCTTATTAAGCCCACCAAACTAGAGGTGCAAACAGATCGGTCTGCACAACGGATTGGTACGGTGGTAGCGGAGCCACTTGAACGTGGCTTCGGTCTTACTCTCGGGAACGCGTTGCGGCGTGTCTTATTATCGAGCCTCCGGGGATCAGCAATTACAAGTCTTCGGATCGACGGGGTACTGCACGAATTCTCGTCTATTGCGGGGGTTCGTGAGGATGTGATTGAAGTGGTGCTGAACCTGAAGGATATTGCGCTGCGCATGCACGGAGAGGGCCCGAAACGAGTTTCATTGAAGGCAGATGGTCCTGGAAAAGTTACTGCGGGTGAGATTGAGACCGGACATGATATCGAGATTATGGACACGGATTTGGTTGTCTGTACACTTGACAAGGACGCTTCCATTAATTTTGAACTCACTGTAGAAAGTGGGAAGGGGTACGTCGCTGCAGCTCAAAATGTGCCCGAGGATGCGCCAATTGGTTTGGTGCCGATTGATGCGATGTTCAGCCCTGTTCGCCAGGTGAGCTACAAAGTTGATCACACCCGCGTTGGACAGGCGACTGATTACGACAAACTGTCACTAAACGTAGAGACGGATGGAACGGTCACCCCAGAGGACGCTGTGGCACTAGCAGCTCGTATCCTAACTGACCAACTTCAGCTTTTTATCAATTTTGAGGAACCAACAAAGGAGACCGGGGTAGAGGCCGTTGAAGAACCCGCCTTTAATGCAAATCTACTGCGCAAAGTTGATGAGTTGGAGTTGTCGGTCCGGTCCGCCAATTGCCTCAAAAACGACAACATCGTTTATATTGGTGATCTGGTGCAGAAGACCGAAGGCGATATGCTTAGGACACCAAATTTCGGCAGAAAGTCCCTGAACGAAATAAAAGAAGTGCTTGGGCATATGAATCTACATTTAGGGATGCAAATTTCTGAGTGGCCGCCAGAGAACATCGAAGAAATGGCCAAGAGACTTGAGGAGCCATTTTAGCGGGATCATATTGAAGGAGAAGCGCAGAGATGCGCCATCGTCTACGCGGGCGAAAGCTCAACCGCACTAGCAGCCACCGCAAAGCCATGTTTAGCAATCTTGCGGCCGCATTGCTGAAACATGAGCAAATCCATACTACCGTTCCTAAGGCAAAGGAATTGCGTGGGGTTGTCGAAAAGTTGATAACTTTGGGCAAAAGAGGCGGTCTCCATGCGCGTCGGCAGGCACTTTCCAGACTAGGCGGTGATACGAAGTTGGTAGATAAACTGTTCACGATACTTAGCGAGCGTTATCGGGAACGCCCGGGCGGATACCTGAGAGTACTTAGGGCAGGTTTTCGGTTTGGCGATAATGCGTCAATAGCGATCATTGAACTGGTTGACCGAGATCCGGAGGCGAAA
>PTKD01000005.1 GCA_002938115.1 Alphaproteobacteria bacterium MarineAlpha9_Bin7
CTCCCGCCAAAATGGAAACGCAGTGCGCCAAGGGCGTTTTCCAATGCTTCCGGAGTATGAGCGTAATCTACGTAGACACTGGCACCAGACCATGACTGTCCAACCAATTCCATTCTGCCGCGCACCCCCACTATATGGGAGACACTTTCAACGGCGGCGTGAAATGGGATACCGTCCGCCATGGCAAGACCAATGGCGCAAAGAAGATTTTCCGCCTGAAATTGGCCTACTAGGGACACGTCAACGCCTTCAGACTGCCCTCCATAACCAATCGTCAAATGGAGCCCGAACGGCATCGGCGTCACATCAATCAAACTGATGCTCTCAAAGTTTCTTGTATCTTCTTTAACAACTGATCCATATCCGATTACGCGATGGTGCCGCTCACGACAGACCGCTATTAGTTGCGAGTAACAAGAGCTATCCCGGTTCAGAACCGCAACACCTGGAGCTTCCATGACTTCATCGAACAATCGAACTTTTGCCGATAAGTACTTCTCCAAAGTGCCGTGATAATCCAGGTGGTCGCGGCTTATATTTGTAAATCCGGCTACAGTTACATTCACACCGTCTATCCGATATTGGTCCAGACCATGGCTCGATGCTTCGATAGCCAGGCTGTCAATTCCAGCCGCAGATAAACGCGCAAGTTCACCATGGATAACGGCTGGATCCGGCGTTGTAAGGGATAGGGGAACCGACTCCGATGCTGACTCAAGGCCAAGCGTACCCAGACTCGCTGCCGATCGTCCGTTCAAATTCCAAATCTGACGTAGGAACGAAACCACGGAACTTTTCCCATTTGTACCAGTAACAGCCGCAATTGACGGAGGTTGTCCTGGGTAAAATTGTGCCGCAAGATGTGCGTAGGAACGTCGCGGATTTGGCTCGGCCAAGACAGGAACAGTAACGTTTCGAGCATCCGGCCCAACTAGGCCTGCCGTCCCCATCAAAAGTGCCGTCGCGCCCCGAGACAAAGCATCGTCGATGAAGTTGGTGCCATCAACACGACTTCCTTTAAGCGCAGCAAATAGGAAGCCGGGTTTAACCGCCCGACTGTCGCAGCTTAGGCCACTAATATCTGGATCCGCGGGGAGCTTCGTCGATACCACCGACGCGTTTGCCATTAGCTCAGTAAGCCGCAAGATGGAGCTCGTTCCCGTCCAACTTAATTACCGTTGTCGGAAAATCATTACCGATTGGGGCCTCAAGAATAGGCGTAATACCGACCATGGGGCCAACCCTGGCGATTACGCGAGCAACAATCGGTGCAGCAGTCCAACCTCCCGTGGCGTAACCGTGAGTAGAGGGGGTACCCTTTGGCTCATCGAGCATTGCCAACACTAAATACCGGGGCGCAGTGATGGGGAAAATCCCGACGAACGACGACAAGACCCTCGTGCTGTCGTATCCGTTGGAGCCCACTTTTTCTGCGGTCCCTGTCTTGCCACCTACCCAGTAACCGCCTACCTCTGCTTTGCTTCCAGTTCCATGGGTAACCGCAAGGCGCAGTAGCTGGCGCATCGTATGCGAAGTTGCCTCACTCACCACACGCACGGCCTTGCCAGGTTTTTCGTTTTCAGCAAGGAGAGTTGGTGAATGCCACAAACCGCCATTGACCAAAGCTGCGATGGCGGCGCAGAGATGAACTGGACTTACTGCGATCCCATGCCCAAAGCCGATCGTCGCTGTGTTTACATCTTTCCAGTCCGAGGGATAACGGGGCATAACAGTTTCCGGAAGCTCTATCGCCGTACGATCAAGCAACCCTAGGCGTGCCAGGAACGCACGTTGTACCTTCCCGCCCACGGCAAGTGCCATTTTCGCGGCGCCGATATTAGACGAATGGATAAAAATCTCAGGCACCGACAACCGGCGCGCTTCGCCGTGAAAGTCCCTAATGATGTTGCGGCCAAACCGCAACGGCTCACTCGCATCAAAGGTATCTTGCAGGGTTATTATTCCGGTATCGATACCCATCGCAGCTGTAAAAATTTTGAAAGTAGAACCCATTTCATAAGCGCCTAGTGTAGCGCGATTGAATAAAGCGGTGGATGTGACATTGCCACTGTCGTTGGGGTTGAAATCCGGCAAGCTAACCAATGCGCGCACGCCGCCGGTTGCAATATCCATCACAATTCCTGCTGCCCCTAACGGATGATGCATCGCAACTGCGCGTGTCAACTCTTCATACATTGCGTGTTGAAAACGAAGATCGATTGAAAGAGTCAATTGTTTGTTGGGATGCGCCAGCAATCGCTCGTCATAGGTACTTTCGAGGCCAGACAGTCCCCGGTTGTCAACCTTTGCATATCCGACCGCGTGAACTAATAAAGAACCATGTGGATAGACTCTGCGTTGTTCTTCGAGGAACCGAAACCCAGGCTCACCCAGAGCATTGACTGCCGCGACCTGACGCGGCATGAGATGACGCTTAAGCCACACAAATTGTCTGTCCGAAGCAAGCCTTGCCGCTACTTCTTCCCGGTCGATGCCAGGCAACACGTCGGTAAGGCGGGTCGCAGCATCCGAGGAGTCCCTGACGTCTTGTGGATCAGCATATAACGAATGGGTGTTCAGGTTCGTCGCCAATACCACGCCATTACGATCAACAATATCAGCCCGAGCTGGTCCGTCATTGAATTCAGCGGCTTCATTTACGGTGACTGGTGTGCGCACTTGATTAAATAAGGCGACCTCCACTAAACGCATGGACAGCACCAAAAACCCTACAGTGAAAAGCCCGGCACCGAGTAACAGTCGTCTGCGGCCGGTTTCAAGCGACGATTTGTGTGCGCCATGAATACGGACTTGCGCGGAGGCGCGTTCTTCCTGATCAGAGATGCGCCGGGTGTTAGCCGAATCTCCCCAACGGCTCTCGAGCTTCTTCATATTTCCTATCTGGCTTGCCTGCGCAGAAAGGAGGGGATTTCGAGAAGATCCTCATCTCTGTCTTCCTCCATTATACCTATTGGAGCTGGAGCCACTTCGACTGCCTCCAAAACAGGCTCACGGGTAACTAAACGGTCTCGCTTGACAGGCATGGGCGTTTGGCGTGCGACGGACCGCGCCATGCGACTAAACAGCCCTTTCCGGTCTGGCCTTTCCTGCCCCACGGAATCACCGCTAGGCGTTGAGGAAGCCAACAGATCATCGGTGTTGCCAGCAGCAAACTCCTCACTAGCAATCTGACTAGCAACTTTGGTATCGGTCAGTTGAGGTGGGGGCGAGGGCTGCGCCTCAGTTTCTTGTTCGGCTGCGGTGACAAGTTCACCATTGTCGGCAGACCCGATACCGGAGGCAGCAGTAGGTGGTATGGGCGCAAATTTCGTTTCCGAATCCTCAAACAGGCGCGTCGATTGTACAATCCTGCTCTCCACTTTTGGAGGATCCGCACTAACAGAGCCCAGGCTGGGCTGAACGGCCGCAGCTTGCGGCGTATTCCCCGTGGCCGCACCCACTGAGGCTGTTTTCAAAGGGATGGCATGGGCAGAGCCGTTTCGCGCATTTGATTCGCCATTTACTTTCG
The DNA here is from genome assembly GCA_002938115.1 of Alphaproteobacteria bacterium MarineAlpha9_Bin7. GTDB lineage: Bacteria > Pseudomonadota > Alphaproteobacteria > UBA7887 > UBA7887. Next base: position 3,530 of record PTKD01000005.1, read on the forward strand.
CCTCGACACCAATTCCGGTCGCCACGACAGAAACCCGAACATACCCCGCGAGCTCTTCATCGAAAGTAGAGCCAAAGATAATGTTTGCGTCTTCATCTACTTGCTTACGTATGTGGTTACAGGCTTCATCTACCTCATAAAGCGTCATATCCGGACCACCGGTGATATTAATCAGCACTCCTCTTGCACCCAGGAGTGACACGTCGTCCAACAGTGGATTGTTGATGGCAGCTTCAGCTGCATCGAGCGCCCGGCGCTCGCCTTCAGCCTCGCCCGTACCCATCATCGCCTTTCCCATTTCGTTCATGACGGAACGCACATCCTGAAAATCAAGATTGATCAGGCCAGGCATAACCATCAAATCGGTCACGCCGCGCACACCCGAATAGAGAACGTCATCAGCCATTTTAAAGGCATCTGCAAATGTTGTCTTTTCGTTTGCTATCCGAAAAAGATTCTGATTTGGGATCATGATCAAGGTGTCGACACACTCCTGAAGTTCAGCGATACCTGCTTCAGCAAGGCGCATTCGCTTTGCACCTTCAAATTGGAATGGCTTTGTGACAACACCCACAGTTAGGATTCCCTGTTCACGTGCCAAACGCGCAATTACGGGTGCCGCACCGGTGCCGGTACCACCGCCCATGCCAGCGGTAATGAACAGCATGTTCGCACCCTCTAGATGATCAAAAATCGTGTCGGTTACTTCTTCCGCCGCAGCCCGGCCAACGTCAGGCCGCATCCCTGCCCCAAGTCCCTGTGTAAGCGAAGTACCAAGCTGAATACGCCGTTCCGTGAGCGAGCTCGATAGTGCCTGGGCATCCGTGTTCGCGACAACAAAGTGGACGCCCTCAAGGTGAGCTGTAATCATGTTGTTCACCGCGTTGCAGCCGGCGCCGCCTACACCGACAACGGTAAGCCGTGGTTTCAGCTCATGTGTTACTGGAACGCTCAAATTGATCGTCATCTTATTCTCCAAACAATAGGTTGCTTCGTATTGCCTTTTTCTTGCGACATAGACATCACCGCTGTATTTCCGGCGACCGACCCTCGCGATCGGCTCTCAAGGGCAAAGCGTCAAACGAAACAATCTGCGAGGGTGAAACAGGCCTGAGAAACGATAGATACTTGTCGGATAACTGTGCGAGTCGCTGTGGACGATTAAGATAAGCCCACTCTGCCTCAAGCACGTGAACCGAATCCTGCTCAATCCACACTTCATCCTGAATGCCAGCAAGATCCTGCTTCAGCGATTGAATCTTGTACTTTATTTGATACAGGCCGAGACTCGCCCCAGCAAAGAGCAGCGCCAGAATTACAGTCGCTTGTCGGCTCATGCCAATACCTGTACGGGCCAGGGGACCGCCGAGGTTCTCTCGACTGCTCGCAGACGAGCCGAACGGGAGCGCACATTCGCTGAAATCTCACTAGTCTTGGGTCTCACTGGTCGAGCAGTGAGCAAACGGAAAGACGGAACATTCTCCTCTGTTTGTGTAGGCTGATGCCGACTCGGGTTGCTGGCACGACCAATACGGTCACGGAAAAAAGATTTTACCAGCCGATCTTCCAACGAGTGAAAAGACACCACTACGAGCCGACTTCCAGCGGCAAGAACGCGTTCCGCCGCCGCCAAACCCGACGCCAACTCACCCAACTCGTTGTTGATGTGGACGCGAAGAGCCTGAAAGGTGCGCGTCGCAGGATCCAAACCATCTGCCGATTTTTTTACTACACGACGCACGATGGTAGCCAAATCACCGGTTCGCGAAATGGTCTGTCGACTTCGCGCCGCAACTATTGCCTTCGCCACAGATAATGCGCGACGTTCCTCACCATAACCGCGGATTACTTGGGCAAGTTCGGTCTCGCTAGCTTGGTTCACGAAACTCATGGCGTCCGGCCCTGCTTTTTCCATGCGCATGTCAAGTGGACCATCATGTTGAAACGAAAATCCGCGCAAGGAATCGTCAAGTTGTGCCGAAGAAATTCCGAGATCAAGAACGATACCGCCATCAACTGTGACGATGCCTAGGGCTTTAAGATGTTTATCCATGGCGCCGAAATTTCCGGTGATAAAGTCAAACCGCGCCTCGTTTCCTTCTTTCAGCTTCACTGCAAAATCTTGAGCATGTGGATCACGATCTATTGCCACAACATGACAAGCGGCCGATGCCAACAGTGCTTCACTGTATCCACCACATCCAAATGTGCCATCTACAAAAAATGCCCCGTCACGTGGCTCCAGCAGAGCAATAACTTCATCCAACAAAACCGGCACGTGACCAAGGCGACGGGAGGGAATCGCGTCGGTCACGTGCCGTTCTCCATAGCGTCGGGGGTTGGGCCCGACCCTTGGGGGCGCTGACGCAGCGCCAAACGGTCAGCTCGGGCGCGTTCCCTGGCTTGTGTCTGGAATTGATCGTGCTGTAACGGTTCCCAGATTTGGAACGTCTTGCCCTTGCCGACGAAAGCAGATTTTTCCTTGATCCCAGCATGGGTTCGCAACGGTTCGGGCAGAACTATTCGCCCGTCACCATCGATGCCGAGGGTATGACTGGAGGCAAAAATCAGGTCCGAGAGATTGTCCTGTTCATCCGAGAAAAGGTCGAGGCCATGTACGGTTTCACTCAATGATTCCATAAATGATCCCGTCCGGCACTCTATGCCACGATGAACGAACGACGGAAAAGCGAAGAAATTGACAGACTCCCCAAGGAGCGCGCGGAAATCGGCCGGCACCGAAACTCGGCCCTTCCGGTCAACCTTGTTGACGTGGGTGCCAACAAAGATAGTCACGTGCCTTCCCCATTCGGCATCACATCACCGGTCGTTCAAAATATCCCTGACCAATACTTGCAAAGCGATGCAAAAGATTAAGTTACGGGAAAATATGGGATAACATGGGGTTTTATGGGTGTCAATAATAACTCATAGTTGAAAATACAGGATATGAAGAAGTTCTAATGAACATCATTGAGCTTTCTCCTGTATAAATAGTAATCACGTAAGACTTGATGAAGGAATTTTGGTTTCCGTGTGAAATACTACGTTTTTTACAAATGTTCTATATTTGTTCTACCTACTATAGTACGTACCTGCCAACTAGGCTGAAGACTTATATCGCCCCTACCAAACGTCCATAGCTATATTTGAACAGTAAGTATGCACAGGAATTAGGAGATTTCATGGCGTCAGATAGTCTGTAAGCCGGGTTCTGTCCCTGCCGAGGCAGGGGATGGCCATTCATCTGGGACGTCCGTCACCGAACGCCTCGCGCGACCGACCCGAGTGGCAGCCTCGGAAACCTGACCTGAGCCTGCACTTAGGCCCTCGCCACCCCTACTTGGTCTTGCTCCTGGTGGGGTTTGCCTTGCCGCCACCGTTGCCGGCGGCGCGGTGCGCTCTTACCGCACCCTTTCACCCTTGCCGACGAGCAAAGCGCGCCGGCGGTCTGCTTTCTGTGGCACTTTCCCTGGGGTCACCCCCGCCGGGTGTTACACGGCCCCATGTTTCCGTGGAGCCCGGACTTTCCTCCCCCGCCCAAAATGGACAAAGGCAGCCATCCGACTATCTGACGCCGCCAAACAGTCTGAAGGTTATGTCGAGAAGGTCAAGGGACCAACGGGCGCTAACCTGTTATGATTACCCGGGACGTGTTGGCCGATGCGAGGAAAACTCCATGGATACCGATCTTGCCCCCAAACTGGACAGCCCCGTGGCCATTAGAAATGCCAGCCGTCTGGGTCAGTTTAAAAATCCAACAGGCGGACTCGCTTTGGGACACGTGCAAGCCAATTTAGCTATCTTGCCACATAAAGCGGCGCTGGAATTCATGACTTTCTGTCAACGGAATCCTAAACCTTGCCCGATAATAGATGTCACAGACCCAGGCGAGCCGGAACCGAAGAGTGCCGCCAGAGGTGCTGACTTGCGGACCGACTTGCCGCGCTATCGCATATACAAGCACGGCAAATTAGTGGATGAACCAACTGACATTTTAGGATACTGGCGTGACGACTTAGTAGCATTCCTCATAGGATGCTCATTTACGTTCGAAAATGCGATGTTGTCAGCCGGAATACCTCTACGGCACCACGATAAAAGCGGCAACGTGCCGATGTACGTAACGAACATCCAATGTGCTCCTTCGGGCCGCTTTTCGGGACCAATGGTCGTCTCCATGAGACCCGTGCCAAGCAAACTAACTATCAAGGCCGTGGAAGTAACCGGGCGTTATCCGAACGCGCACGGCGCACCAATCCACTGGGGAGACCCGTCCGTGATTGGCATCTATAATCTAGCGCAGCCAGATTTTGGTGAACCCACTTATCTTTCTAATCAAGACGTGCCAATGTTCTGGGCATGCGGTGTAACTCCACAAACAGTAGTGATGGCCAGCAACACGTCCTTTGCAATCACGCACGCGCCCGGACATATGTTTGTGACAGATCTCAAAGATGTCGATTTAATGCGCTAGTTACTTGCGCAACACCAACCGAATTTTGGGGAGCGACGAGTTAGGGCGCAGGGTCTTAATAAATTTCCGTTGTCTAAACTACTAAGACTACCATCAGATTTTGGTCTCCAGTTCTTCACGTTTATTTTCAAGCTCGATCCACCGGTTCTCTGACCGTGCTAATACCATCCGCACATCAGCAAGATCGTTGGTCACCACCTCAAAGGCAACCGGATCTTTGAGGTATAAATTTGGATCCGCCAAAAGCGACTCCAAATCCGATAATTTGCGGTTTAATTTCTCAATATTCTGCGGTAAACCCTCAAGCTCATACTGCTCCTTATAGCCGAGCCTGGTACGCGCTTTCTGGGGAACCTTAGTGCCACGCCTCCTTCTTTTCGGTTCTATATTAATCGGCTTTGGTTTAAAACGTAGATAGTCGGTGTAACCACCAATGTATTCAATTGCACCACCTGTCCCGTCGAGGACGATCGTACTGGTTGCCATTCGGTCAATAAAATCCCTATCATGGCTTACCAAAAGTACGGTGCCTTTGTATTCGTCAAGCGCCTCCTGCAGAAGATCCAGCGTTTCGACATCTAGGTCGTTGGTCGGTTCATCAAGTACAAGCAAATTCCCTGGGCGTGCGAACAAACGCGCCAACAACAGTCGACTGTGTTCGCCGCCTGATAGATTTCCAACAGGGCTTCGGACCTGGCTCTCGTCAAACAAAAAGTCGCTCAAATAACCGACAACGTGCCTTGCTCGACCACGCACATTGACCATCTCACCACCGTTTGGGCACATGGTCTGCCACAAGGTCAGGTTACAATCGAGAGACTCACGTCGTTGATCAAAGTAGAGGGTTTTCAGTCGCGTTCCCAATCTAAGGTCACCATTATCCGGTTTCAACTCTCCAATTAATATTCGCAAGAGCGTTGTTTTTCCTGCCCCGTTCGGCCCAACAATAGCGATCCTATCACCGCGCATGATTCGAACAGTCAGGTCTTTTATCAAAACTCTTCCATCAAATTGTTTGCCAATGTTGCGAGCTTCGATCACAGCGTTCCCGCTGCTGGCACCTGTGTCAATTTCGAGAGACGCCTTCTTTTTGACAATGTTGACACTGCGACGCTCGGCACGCAGGGTCTGCAACTTACGCAGTCTCCCTTGATTGCGTTTGCGACGAGCCGTGACCCCGTGGCGTAACCATCGTTCTTCTGCAACTATTTTCCGACTTTGTTTACGGCGCTCTTCTGCTTCTGATGAACTGATCTCTTCGGACCAACGTTCAAAATACTCAAAGCCAGCGTCCAGAGTTCTTAAGACTCCGTCATTCAACCATGCAACTCTGCGAGCAACCTTACCCAGCAGAGTGCGGTCATGGCTAACCAAAACAACTGCACCCTCAAACCCGTTCAGGTAGGTCTCCAACCATTCGATTGTATCGACATCTAAGTGATTGGTTGGCTCATCTAATAATAATAATTCGGGCTCACCAACAAGTGCTCGGGCCAGTACTACCCGACGCCACTCGCCGCCCGATAACGTCTTCATTAAAGGTGTCGGTCTGAGCTTGAGTTGCTCAAGGATCGATGCGGTCTTGTGGTCTTCTTGACCACCTTCCACCAATATCTCAGAGACGTAGTCAGAAACTTTTTGGTCGGATACCTCAGTTGCGACACCCTGATCTAACAACGATATGCGCAACCCAGATCGACATAGGCGTTCACCTCGATCAATCTCCATGCTACCAGCAATCAGCTTCAACAATGTGGATTTACCACTAGCATTGCGTCCTACGATACAGAGTCTCTCCTTGGGCTGAATATGAAAATCCAAATCGGTGAACAAACTACGCTCACTGACACGCAGGAAGGCTGAGCGTATACTAACAAGTGGTGTCATAGACAGTAGTACGCTGATAGTCGAAACAGAATCAAAACGCTGCGTTGGAAACTCACTAGTCAGTTGCCTCGCAGAATCGCGCCTGAAACTGCGGCCAAGCCTCTGGATTAACTAGTCGCGGCGGCCGTTCGCCCCTCCAAATTCCCATCCACTGCTCAGCCGCACCTATGCCTGCGCGAAGCCGCGCCTCTTCTGTAATGCCAGCTGTATGCATAGTAATTATGACATTGTCGAACCCGTGCAACGCGTGTTCGATCGGCGGCGGTTCATCAGTCCAAACATCGAGCCCAGCTCCTCTGAGTTCGCCCGAAGCCAAGGCGGAAACCAATGCTCCCTCGTCATGAATGCCGCCGCGCGCCGTAGTTACAAAATATGCCGAAGATTTCATACATGCCAAGGCGGCAGCGTCGATCATGCCTCGGGTTTCATCTGTCAGAGGACAATTAACTGAAACAAAGTCGGATTCTGTGAGTAACTTTTCAAATGAGGAAGGCTGGGCACCGCGTGCCAAAATTTGTGAATCCGTCAGGTAAGGATCGTAAGCAAGAACCTGCGCCTCAAATAGGCCGCAGCAAAGTTCAGCCAGCCGCGTGCCAATATTGCCAAGACCGATAATCCCGACAGTCTTACCCAAAAGATCGTTGCCAAGAAAGTCGTTCCTGTGCCAATCACGATTCCGACGCATGGCTCGGTCCATCTCGATCATACGTTTTGACAGGCAGAGAATCATTCCCAGAGCATGTTCCGCCACCGCTTCTCGATTGGCTCCAGACTGGTTGACAACCAAGACGCCCGCCTCGGTGCAGGCGTCAACGTCGACCGTGTCATATCCAGCACCATCCGCCGAAATTACCAGTAATTTAGGGCAGCGGGCCAACAAATCACTATCGGCACGATACTGTGACGGCATCTCATGTCGAGCAGATGAAATTTGATATCCGTGCGCAGAGGCAAGCTCCGCCCAACTATCTTGCTCAGGAGTATCCCAACTCAGCTGTCGTATTTCGACGTCAGGGGCAGATTTGATGAGTGCAAGACCCTCCTGGTGTGTCCAGCGATTGAAAAAGACAATTTTGCGACTGTCCGTGGAGTTCATTTATTCCTCCTCGAAAGAATTTTGGCTGCTTCAATGCCTGACACTTACTGTTTTTCGTTACTGCTGCAAGGAAATGGAATTGGCCATGGGCACGCCACTAGTGGTAAATGTGTACATTCGCGCGGCGTGCCCCATAAGTGACGCGCGATAATGCTGGATAAATATTGTCCGTAATTTGAATGAAAGTGTACTCTATGGCTGTATTGAGGATTGCAAAAATGGGGAACCCAGCGCTTCAAAAGATAGCGAAACCAGTCGAGGATCCCACCACGCCGGAAATCGCCGCTCTTGCTCAGAACATGCGAGACACCCTAGAGGACATCGGAGCGAGCGGCCTAGCTGCACCACAAATTATGGTGAACCTTCGTGTGGTTGTGTATCGCATGATCTCTGCCCGAATTCCGAAAGGCTCCAGGCTTAAACCGGTACCGTGGACTGTCATGGTTAACCCAAAGATCACCCCTCAAACCGACGTCAAAACAGAGATCTGGGAGCGCTGTCTCTCGATACCCGGACTACATGGTAAAGTGCCGCGCTGGCCGGAAATATCAATCCAGTACCAAACACTCACAGGAGACTCAATTTCACAAAATGCACATTCGAGTTGGGCAGCATTGTTGCAACATGAATGCGATCATTTAGATGGCATACTCTACCCGGCGCGCATGACAGATTTATCGCTTCTCTCCTACAATGATGAGCCGGGACCGTTAGCATACGACGTCGCCAATAATAAAGAAATTGACCCGCTATTTATTGATTTAGTTGACACCTGGCCTGCACGCAATCACTGGTTCCCCGATTCAAAAGGGTAGCGTCCACAGCTTATGGATAAAACCAGATTCCACGAAACACTACTGTGCGTCTAAAGCCTCTAATAGGGCCCGTCCAATGCGAAGATCATTTTCGTACTCGGTTACGTCTTCGTCCGGGTTGGCAACACTAATCGCTTGCTCGTTATCACTGATCCGGGCCTCCACAGAGACACGCTCCACTTCAGCCAAGTTAACCGCCTCCTCTGCCAACACGGTGCACCGTTCGCCCGTCACTTCCGCGAACCCACCCGCTACAAATATTCGATCCGAGATCGTTTCCCCGTTATAAACCTCAATCGTTCCCGGGCGGACACCTGACAAAAATAAAGCATGCCCTGGAAGCACACCAAAATCGCCTTCCTCTCCCGGCACTACTACCATATCAGCACCTTCGGACACTAACAGCCTTTCGGGCGAGACAAGTTCAAACTCCACTTTATCTGCCATGTCGATCAGGCTGCTTCTGCGGCCATTTGCATGGCTTTTTCGCGAGCCTCATCTAACGTGCCCACCATATAAAAACTTGCTTCCGGCATATCATCGCACTCACCATCGCAAATTTTTCGGAATCCGCTAATTGTGTCCTCTAGGCCCACTAATACTCCTGGACTGCCCGTAAAAACCTCTGCGACGTAAAATGGTTGGGATAGAAACCGTTGAATCTTACGGGCCCGAGCTACGGTCAGCTTATCTTCTTCTGAGAGCTCATCCATACCCAGGATTGCGATGATATCTTGTAAAGACTTGTAGGTCTGCAGGATTTCCTGAACGCGGCGAGCGACACCATAATGATCGTCACCGACTACGCGTGGATCCATCATGCGAGAGGTGCTATCCAGAGGGTCGACCGCCGGATAGATCCCAAGTTCGGCGATCTGCCGGCTCAGGACCGTCGTCGCATCTAAGTGGCTGAACGAAGTCGCCGGAGCCGGATCGGTCAAATCATCGGCGGGCACGTAAATTGCTTGGACAGAAGTAATAGAACCTTTCTTAGTAGTTGTAATTCTCTCCTGCAAATTCCCCATGTCTGTTGCCAGAGTTGGCTGATAGCCAACTGCACTCGGTATCCGCCCCAATAAGACGGATACTTCTGAGCCTGCTTGAGTGAACCGAAAAATATTGTCGATAAACAACAAAACGTCTTGTCCCTCTTCGTCGCGGAAATATTCAGCAACAGTAAGGCCCGTGAGGCCAACCCGTGCACGTGCACCCGGTGGCTCATTCATCTGGCCATAAACCAATGCAGCTTTCGACTCCTCGCCTTTACCAGTCTTTATCACACCAGATTCGATCATCTCATGGTATAGGTCATTTCCCTCGCGAGTGCGTTCGCCAACGCCCGCAAACACAGAAAACCCACCGTGAGCTTTCGCAATATTGTTGATCAATTCCATTATAATCACGGTTTTGCCAACGCCCGCGCCGCCGAAAAGGCCAATCTTGCCACCTTTAGCGTACGGCGTAAGTAAATCGATAACTTTAATGCCGGTTACAAGTATTTCAGCATCGGTAGACTGGTCCACAAACTCCGGAGCAGGCGCATGAATAGGGCGGCGCAAATCAGTCTCGATGGGCCCACGGTCGTCTATTGGCTCACCAATGACGTTAATGATCCTCCCCAAGGTCGCACGCCCCACAGGAACCGAGATGGGCTGACCAGTGTCGTTGACCTTCGCGCCCCGGACCAAACCCTCGGTGGAATCCATAGCGATAGTACGCACAGTCGCTTCACCCAGATGCTGGGCTACCTCTAGTACAAGTCTATTGCCCTCATTTTCGCACTCGAGTGCGTTAAGGATTGGCGGAAGATTGTCGCCAAATTGGACGTCGACTACTGCACCCATAACCTGAGTGATATGCCCGACTGGTTTAGTCATGTTTACTGCTCCATATTCCGCATTCAAAGCGCTTCAGCGCCCGAGACTATCTCAATTAGTTCTTTGGTTATCATAGCCTGGCGAGTACGATTGTAGGTCAAAGTAAGCTTATCAATCATATCACCAGCATTACGTGTGGCATTGTCCATAGCCATCATCCGCGCACCCTGCTCGCTGGCTCCGTTTTCCAGAAATGCATGATATATTTGAACACCAATGTTCTGCGGAAGGAGCTTGTCAAGAATGGCGTCTTCGTCCGGCTCAAATTCATAAATTGCACCATCGAGATCTATCTGGTCTCCAATCCTCTGTGCGAACGGTATCAACTGCTGAAATGTTACTACTTGTGTCATCGCTGTCTTAAATTCGTTGTAAACAACGCTGCACACATCAAATTCCTTAGAGTCAAACAGCGTAATAAGTGTGTGCGCTATCGCAACCGCATCTGCATATCTAGGCCCGCTCGAACCAGGGCCGTCCCTAGTCTCCACAAACTGCGTCCCGAATTCCCGTCGCAATTGGTCTCGACCCTTGCGACCAATGATAAACAACTTGACGGTTTTCTTGTCAGCTTCCAATTCCGATATGCGAGCACGCACGGCTCTCACTATGGAAGCATTAAAACCTCCACACAACCCACGATCCGACGTCGCGATCACCAGTAAGTGGGTCTCGTCGGAGGCTGTTCCGCGCAACAAAGTAGGAGCGTTTTCATTTTCCGCAACGGTTTGCGCTATGGAACTCACCATACGGTCCATCCGTTGCGCGTACGGCCGGGCAGCTTCTGCCTGCTCTTGCGCACGTCGAAGCTTTGAAGCAGCGACCATCTTCATCGCACTGGTAATCTTTTGCGTCGCCTTGACACTATTTATACGAACCCGAAGATATTTAAGACTAGGCATGGCAACAAATACTCTAAGGGATAATTTTAGAGGAAGTTCTTTCCAAAAGTATCGATGACTACCTTGAGCTTTTCTTCCGTATCATCAGAGATCTCTCCATCCTCGCGAATCGTGCCCAGCAAATCAGAATGATTGGCACGAAAATCAGTCAGGAGACCTTCTTCAAAACGACCCACTTCGGATGTTTTTAAGTTGTCGAGATAACCTCGCACACCAGCGAACACCACAACCACCTGTTCCTCTACCGGCAATGGCGAATATTGGCCCTGCTTCAAAAGCTCCGTCAACCGTTCTCCGCGAGCAAGTAGTCGTTGGGTTGCAGCATCAAGGTCCGAAGCGAATTGGGAAAATGCGGCCATCTCCCTATATTGCGCGAGCTCAAGCTTAATGGAGCCCGCAACCTGTTTCATAGCCTTAACCTGAGCAGCCGAACCAACACGACTTACCGATAAGCCAACATTAATCGCCGGACGAACTCCTTGATAAAATAGTTCGGTTTCAAGAAATATTTGTCCATCGGTTATCGAAATCACGTTGGTCGGGATGTAAGCAGACACGTCACCCGCCTGAGTCTCAATCACAGGTAATGCTGTTAGAGATCCTCCCCCGAGCTCATCATTCATCTTAGCCGCGCGCTCGAGCAGTCGCGAGTGCAAATAAAACACATCGCCCGGATAGGCTTCGCGCCCTGGAGGCCGTCGGAGCAAAAGGGACATTTGTCGATAGGCAACTGCCTGTTTAGAGAGATCGTCATAAACAATTAGGGCGTGCATGCCGTTATCACGGAAATATTCTCCCATAGCACAACCACCGTAAGGCGCCAGGAACTGCATAGGTGCAGGTTCTGAGGCAGACGCAGATACCACTATCGTATATTCAAGGGCCCCATTCTCCTCGAGTGTCTTAACAATCTGCGCGACCGTCGAACGCTTTTGACCGACCGCGACATAAATGCAATACAATTTCTTGGTTTCGTCGCTACCTTCGTTGACAGACTTTTGATTAATGATGGTATCTATAGCGAGGGCAGTCTTACCCGTTTGCCGATCACCAATAATGAGCTCTCGCTGACCTCGGCCAATCGGTACCAAGCTGTCTATTGCCTTCAGGCCCGTTTGCATCGGCTCATTTACCGACTGTCGAGGAATTATCCCAGGCGCCTTAACTTCCATCCGCCGGCGCTCCGTAACCTCGATTGCGCCCTTACCATCTATTGGCTCGCCTAGAGCATCAACAACCCTACCAAGCATGTTTTTCCCGACGGGAACATCAACTATCGAGCTTGTTCGTTTTACAACATCACCTTCCTTAATATTGCGATCATCGCCAAAAATGACGATCCCGACATTGTCAGTTTCGAGGTTTAACGCCATACCTTTGATAGCGCCAGGAAACTCCACCATCTCCCCCGATTGGACATTATCCAGGCCGTACACGCGTGCGATACCGTCACCCACCGACAGCACCTGTCCGACCTCCGCAACCTCAGCTTCAGTCCCAAAATCCGCAATTTGTTGCTTAAGAATTTTCGAGATCTCGGCGGCACGGATTTCCATTATCCGATCCCTTTCAGTACGAGCTTCATGCGTTCAAGTTTACTGCGTAGCGAATTGTCCACCATGCGTGACCCAATTTTCACAATCAATCCTCCGAGCAAGTCTTCATCGACTCGACTTTGCACAACGGCATTTTTCCCGGCAGAACGACTCAATTGGTTTGCAATAGCGGACAATTGGGATCCGTTTAGGGGGGTTGCGCTTATCACCTCTGCCGTTACATTTCCGCGATCAGATGCGCACAGGTCCAGAAAAGACTGGATAATTTGTCGCAGAACAAATAAACGCCGATTGCGGGCCAATAACCCAATAAAATTTTTCGTCAAACCGCCCAGCCCCGCTTTTTCCGCCACCGCAGCCATAGCCGTTCCCTGCTCAACTCGCGACATCACTGGGCTAAGAATCAGACGATTGAGCTCACTACTCCCATCAAGCATCGCCCCTAGTGCAATAAGATCTTCCTCTGTACTGTCAATTTCAGTCTTTTCTTTAGCAAGCTCGAACAAGGCCTTCGCATATCGTGCTGCGAGTCCAGAAACGCCGATTGCCCTCTCAGCCACGTGCGAGCTCCGCCTGTATCCCGTAAAAAAAACCTAGTAACTATTTGACAAATAAAGAAAATCCGGCGCCCTCGTTGGAAGCTGACGCCACCCTTGACGGCCGGTTACGTAACATAGTCGCTTTGGCGTTGCAATATCGGTTGGCAAAATACCGGATCTAGTACGAGGAATTACTCCCCGTCCAATCACATAAAACTATAAGGATCCATATCGACACGCACTGTCGCTGCCCTAGGCCATGAAACAGAGGCTAACCAACCGAGCAACATAGCCTGCAAATTATGTCTGCGCGGAGACTTTACCAAAAGGCGAAACCGGAATCGCCCACGCAACTGAGCAACAGGCGCCGGAGCTGGACCAAACACCTTTACGTTGTCATCCCTAGGCGCTGTTCGCGCCAAATCCGCAGCTACATCCGCCGCCAATTGCTTAGTATGGGAGGACACGATCAGTGCGGCGAGACGTGTAAACGGTGGCATCTGTGCAGCTTCGCGGGCCGTAAGTTCAGCAGCAAAGAACCGGTCACGATCACCACCAACCAGAGCCCTAATCACGGGATGCTCAATCATATAACTCTGCAATAGTACCCGGCCCGGCCGCTCCGCTCTTCCTGCCCGGCCAGCAACCTGGGATAGTAGTTGGACACTGCGCTCGCTTGCGCGCAAGTCGCCTCCGGCAAGCCCTAAATCGGCGTCCACGACCCCGACCAAAGTGAGGTCTGGAAAATGATGGCCTTTGGTTATCATTTGGGTGCCTATCAGGACATCGATTCGATTTGCAAGCATGTCGCTGACCAACAATTCTGCGTTACTTACGCTGCCGATCGTATCACTGGTCATAGTTCTGAGCCTTGCCCTTGGTACGACTTTGCCCACTTCCTCGGCGATCCTCTCCACCCCTGGTCCACAGGCAACCAAAGAGGCCTCTGAGCCACATTCTGGACAATTGTAAAGTAGCTGCGCTACATACCCACAGTGATGGCAGCACATCTTCTCACTTAGTCTGTGCTCAACCAACCAAGCCGTGCAGTTGGGGCAGTGCAAACGAAAACCGCAACTCCGACACAACGTCAAAGGCGCGTATCCTCTCCGATTGAGAAAAAGCATTACCTGGTTTCCCGCGTCTACCGTTTCGCGTATGGCTGCATCCAGTACAGGCGACAACCAGCGACCTCGTGCGGGGGGTTGCCGGCGCATGTCGACTGCCTCAATATCAGGCAATTGTGCCTGTCCGTATCGACTCGGGAGTAAGAGCCTACGATAGCGCCCCGAATTTGCGTTATGGTGACTCTCCAATGATGGCGTCGCAGAGACCAGCACGACAGGTGTTTCTGATATCCTCCCTCGCATTACGGCAACATCTCGCGCGTTGTAACAAACTCCCTCCTCCTGTTTGTAGGAAGCGTCATGTTCTTCGTCGACCACTATCAAACCGAGCTTAGAAAATGGCAAAAACAACGCAGAACGTGCACCCACTACCAGATGCGCTTCTCCGAAAGAAACAGCCCTCCAACTGTCGCGCCGGCTGGCAGCGCTGAGCTCTGAGTGCCATGCAATAGGACGGGCCCCGAAGCGTGCCTCAAAACGACCTAGCCATTGTGCGCTGAGGGCAATCTCCGGCAAAAGCACTAACACCTGGCGTCCCGCCCTCAGTGTGGCAGCAATAGCCTCAAAATATACCTCCGTCTTGCCAGCACCTGTCACACCATCGAGCAAGTCGACCGCAAACCGTTCCTCATTAATCGACGAGCAGAGCTCCTCGGCTACCACCCGCTGAAACCTCGATAACCTCGGTTGCGAATGATCTGGATTCGGGGCACTTTCCCCCGGGATCCGAGTGCATGCTGCTACGATCAGGTGACCTGCGCGTGCCAATCCTCGGACCACCTCAGGTCCGACCGACGCCAGTCGAGCAAGATCGCCAACAGGACTCGGCGAGTGGTCGGCGAGAGCGTTAAAGACCCTCGCCCGTTGCGGCGTTAACCTTTTTGGTCGGCTACCGTTATCAATATACAATTTGCGGGGTTTCGGCGGATCAAGTGCGCTTGGCACGCTCATGGCCATTCGCAGCACTGCACCCGGCGATGTCACATAGTAGCGCGCAACCCAGTCAATCAAATGGCGTAACTCTGGTGTCATGGGCGGCAACGCGAACAGACCGACCACTGGCTTTATCTTGTTTTCCGGGACATTTCCTGACCCCGGCCCCCACACCACGCCCGATAGGGAACGAGAACCCAACGGCACCCGAACATACTCGCCGACCTCAAGCGACATACCATCCGGCACATGGTAATCGTATGTACCTGATAGCGGCACGGGCAACAGGACCGATACCACCTCGTTGGGGCCGTCCTTAAGAGTGCTAGCAGCAACTGTATCCATAGGTTAATGTCTTCGCGGCAAGGGTCGCCATCGCCCAAGATATATTAACGGACAACCGATGAAGTTCTTTATTGACACTGCAAACATCGACGAAATTCGTGACTTAGCTGTGACCGGACTCCTTGACGGGGTGACTACCAACCCATCCCTTATAGCAAAAAGTGGGCGATCGTTGTTTGAGGTCCTAGCAGAGGTGTGTGAGGTGGTCGATGGGCCAGTGAGCGCTGAGGTCACCGCAACCAATGCAGACATGATGATTGCTGAGGGCCGCGAGCTTGCCTCAATCGCGGGAAATATTGCGGTTAAAGTGCCGCTTACATGGGATGGATTGAAAGCCTGTCGAACGTTGCGTGCACAGGGAACTATGGTAAATGTCACGCTGTGTTTTTCGTCAGCACAAGCGCTGCTGGCCGCAAAAGCTGGCGCAAGCTTTATCTCACCGTTCATTGGTCGACTCGATGACATTAGCCAGGATGGAATGCAACTGATTCGGGATATCGTACAAATTTATCGTCAATATTCACACACAATAGCCACCGAGGTACTTGTTGCCTCAGTCCGTCATCCGCTACATGCGGTCGAGGCGGCAAAACTAGGCGCCGACGTGGTGACACTGCCCCCAAAAGTGCTCCGGCAGATGATTAGCCACCCACTCACCGACAGCGGCCTCAAGGCCTTCCTTGATGATTGGGAACAAACTGGTCAACAGATATTGAAACAAAAGGCTGCGGAGTGAGTGGTATAAACATGTCAGAACATAAAGCTTACTACGAATTTCGGCGAGAAATTTAGCTCATGCCAAGCTGAGTGACTTCGGCCTCACCTGTTCGCATCCAGTGACAGAAACTCAAAATGCATCCTACATAACTCGTACAAAAACTCTACGCCGCTGCAAGCTGCGCATCATTGAATCTCAATCCATTTTCGGCACACGTTATCACCAATCTATCACCATCCTTAACAGTCCCCTCAAGCAATTGAATCGCTAGTGGGTCCTGCAAATAACGCTGAATAACGCGTTTTAGTGGGCGCGCGCCATACTCAGGATCGTATCCAGTTTCAGCCAACCATTCCACCGCCCTATCAGTTACATCGATTTGGATTTTTCGTGAGTCGAGTAACAACTGCAGTCGGCCCAGTTGAATTCGAACAATCTCGGTGATTTGTTCTAGATTGAGTTTTTCGAATAGAATGATCTCATCAACCCGGTTTAAAAATTCGGGTCGAAATGAGCGACGCACCGACTCCATCACTTCAGCGCAGATAGACTCATAACCGTGGCTATCCACCTTCCGGGAAAGCAAGTCACTGCCTAGGTTCGAGGTCATCACAATTAATGCATTCGTGAAATCCACCGTTCTCCCTTGACCATCAGTGAGGCGCCCATCGTCGAGCACTTGCAACAGCACGTTAAAGACATCGCTATGCGCCTTCTCAATTTCATCGAATAAAACTAGCTGATAAGGGCGACGCCGTACTGCCTCTGTCAGAACCCCGCCTTCTTCGTACCCTATATACCCTGGAGGCGCACCGATCAGACGGGCCACAGCGTGTTTTTCCATGTACTCCGACATATCGACACGGACCATCGCCGCTTCATCATCAAAGAGAAATTCTGTCAATGCTTTACAGAGCTCCGTTTTGCCCACGCCGGTAGGGCCAAGAAGCATAAATGAACCGATCGGGCGGCGCGGATCCTGCAGACCCGCACGGGCGCGGCGCACCGCATTCGAAACGGCCGCTACAGCATCAGCTTGTCCCACCACTCGCTCTCTAAGATAATTTTCTATATGCCATAGTTTTTCACGTTCCCCCTCAAGCATCTTTTCTACGGGCACACCTGTCCAACGAGAAACTACGCTAGCGATATCATTCGCCGAAACTTTCTCACTCACCATCAAAGCGTCATCACCACCATCCTCTGTAAGCCCGTGTATTCGCGAAAGAAGGCCAGGGATGACGGAGTGGGCAAGCTCACCAGCCCGTTCATAGTCGCCGCTGCGCTTTGTTATCTCTAGATCCTTGCGAGCAGCCTCCAATCGTTCCTTTAAATCGTGCGCACCGTGCAGCAATTCTTTCTCTGACTTCCACTTGGCTGTAAGCGATTGGGCTAGCTCATCTATCTTTGCTAAATCCAACTCTAACTTCTCAAGCCGTTCCTTGGAGGCCGCATCATTCTCTTTTCGTAGCGCCTCACGCTCGATCTTCATTTGCATAACCCGTCGATCAAGTTCGTCGATTTCCTCGGGCTTGCTATCCATTTCCATACGTTTCCGACTTGCAGCCTCATCCATCAGATCAATCGCCTTATCAGGCAAAAAGCGATCCACGATATAACGTTGCGATAAATTGGCCGCAGTCACAATCGCGTCATCTGTGATGTCAACACCATGATGAAGTTCGTATTGTTCCTTCAGCCCACGAAGAATTGAAACCGTATCGCCGACTGTGGGCTCTGGAACGTAAACCGACTGAAAGCGACGCGCTAAAGCGGCATCTTTCTCGATATGTTTACGATATTCGTCGAGTGTAGTTGCTCCGACACAATGAAGGTCCCCGCGCGCAAGAGCCGGCTTCAACAAATTCGATGCATCCATCGCACCCTCTGCGGCGCCAGCGCCAACGAGCGTGTGCAGCTCATCGATAAACAGCACTATACCGCCGTGAGTCCCAGTAATCTCGGCCAGCACTGCCTTCAATCGCTCCTCAAACTCGCCTCGAAACTTAGCACCCGCCAACAGCGCTCCAAGATCAAGAGCGAGCAGATGCTTATCTCGTAGTGACTCGGGAACGTCACCGTTAACCATTCGGGTCGCCAAACCTTCGACAATCGCGGTTTTGCCAACTCCGGGTTCGCCAATCAACACCGGATTGTTTTTGGTTCGCCTAGACAATACTTGAATTGCTCGTCGTATTTCTTCGTCTCGGCCAATTACCGGATCTAGCTTCCCTTCTCGGGCGAGTTTCGTCATGTCGCGAGCATAACGACGGAGCGTGTCATACCTAGATTCGGCGGTCACAGAGTCAGCGGTTTGGCCTTTGCGCAAACTTTGAATGGCCGCTTTTAATCTCACCGGCGTCACCCCAGCAGCCTTGAGCAGACGCTCCGACGCCACGTTGGAGGCTGTGGCAAGGGCAAGTAAAAGGATTTCCACGGTCACAAATTGATCTTTGTTTCTGTCGGCCAGATCTTCGGCGCAATCAAATACGCGCGCCATCTCAGGCGAAAGAAACAGTTGAGCATCTCCTCCACCGTCTACCTGGGGGAGCCGGGAAAGCGCGGCTTTGGCCGCTTCACGTAGGACCTCAACGTTGGCACTTGAAGCCCGTACTAATTTGCTAGCTAGTTCCTCCTTGTCATCCAACAGCTCCTTCAGGATGTGCTCGGAAGTGAGGCGCTGATGGCCAACCGCCACCGCTCGGCTTTGCGCCGTTTCAATAAGGCCCCGAGCGTGGTCCGTATATCTTTCCGTTTTCATGAGGCTCCAAATAATTGCCAAAGGTCGACGCCAGCGGGTACTGAATTGCCCGCCACTATTATGTGGTTGT
>PTKD01000050.1 GCA_002938115.1 Alphaproteobacteria bacterium MarineAlpha9_Bin7
CTTTGCCGAACAGCATTTGGGTCCGGCGGCTGCCCTGTTGGGACCAATAACCAACGCCGGTTCTACTGTTATGACGTTTCAGGAGGAAAATTTTTGAGAACTTCATGTATCCTTTCTTACGGTGCCATAATGCTCTTGTTGAGCACGGCCTTAAACACCGCGACGCCGGCCGACAACACCGACACTACCTGTATCGTATTTCTTGATGACATCAGCGCGACGGGCACGATATTCGAAGATATTTATTTATCATTTGCCATGCACCAAATGGAACACAAGAACCTTTTTTCTATGGCAGAAGGGAAACCCGTGCGCATACTCGATCTCGACCTTATTGATATAGATATGCAACGGGAGTTTTTGATGAACTACTGTGAAGAAAACCCAGGGCGCGAGTTCACGGATGGCGTGACGTTGCTGTACAAGCAGTTCCCGCAAGCTGACTAAGGTGAACTTATTTTTATTGTAAGAGCCCTGTATAATTAGTACTGCCTAGCAGTCTACCTTACGTTGCACGGTCGCCCTTGGATCGGATAGGCAGGATCCGAAAAACCTGGAGTTGACGGATGGCCCGGAGCAATCAAGCTGTCGATCAAAGCTTCATCTTCCGATCGCCATTCGTGATTAAAAGCACCCAGATAGGTTCTCATCTGAGTTAATGTTCTAGGGCCAATAATAACCGAAGTAATGATCGGGTTGGCTAACACCCAGTGCATCGCAAAATGAACAGGATCCATGCCACGTGTCCTCGCATGTTCCACCACTTTTTCCGCAACCAAGAAAGACTCCGGGCGATATTCAGTCTGCATCATGCGTTGGTCTTTTCGACCCGCACGACTGCCACGCGAAGGCTTGCGTCCCGCTTTATATTTCCCGGTCAATACTCCGCGTGCGATCGGACTATAAGGCACCACACCGAGCCCGTGATGCGCACAAACGGGCAATACTTCGACTTCTGGCATCCGGTTCAGAGCGTTATAATAGGGCTGACTGGCCACTGGCCTATCTACGCCCAGCTCTTTGCATAGCCACACCACTTCAGCATGACGCCAAGCCCGGAAATTACTTAGTCCGAAATAACGAATTTTCCCAGCCCTGATGGCGTCCCCGATAGCACGCAAGGATTCCTCGAGCACTGTGTTATGATCTTCCCGGTGAAAATAGTAAATGTCGATGTAATCCGTCTGGAGCCGACGTAGAGATTGTTCGAGTTGGTGAGTTATCCAACGCCTGCTGAGTCCGCGTTGGTTTGGGTCTTCACCACTACCGAAGACCGAGCCTACCTTGGTTGCCAACACCCACTTATCACGTTGTTTACGGATTAACTTACCGGTGACTTTCTCAGATGTACCTTTTACATATACGTCTGCAGTATCAATAAAATTTACGCCGGCATCTCGCGCCATCGAGACAATTGTAGCGGCTGTTTTTTCATTTGTTTGGGCACCAAACATCATCGTCCCCAAGCAAATCGGTGAAACTTCGACGCCACTGGACCCCAAAATGCGTGATTTCATATCTACCTCCCGTACATTTGTGAACCTACGAGAATGTGACGTCTGCAGTCATGGCCACAAACCCCTCTGGGTCAACCGCCCATGTGTGGGCACCAGACTCTGTAGGTAAGCCTTCGATACAGAAGCGCGACCCAGAAAAGAGAGGGCGCCGCGCTCGAATCACTGTTGTCTTAATAGATTCGTTTGGCAGTTCGCGGCGCACCAATTCAAGCAGCAGGGTAGCGGTTAAGGGACCATGCACTATTAGGCCTGGATAACCTTCAACGTCGGTCACATATGGAGCATCGTAATGAATGCGATGACCATTAAAAGTCAACGCGGAATACCGAAACAGGAATACTGGATCAGGATCAACAAGGTTACTCCATTTGGCGGCCATGGCAGGTCGCTCCCCGGTCGGTGTCTTGTTGCCGTTTTTGGCAGCCGATCGATAGACGATGTCATGCTCTTCTTCCAGAGCAAGGCCCTCTGCTGCATAATAACTGTGTTTAACTGTAACAAGGGCTAGCTGACCAGAACGGCCATCTTTTTCGGTAATCGAGAGTACCTGAGACTCTCTTCTGACCTCCTCACCAACCCGTATTGCCCCATGGAAAGTGAGACGATTCCCCCCCCACATACGCCGGGGGAGTTCAACTGGCGGCAAAAAACCACCTCGGGGAGCATGCCCATCTTTTGACAACACGGACTGACGAGAAATTTCCGCAAAGAACATCCAGTGCCAACCCGGCGGCAGCGGTTCACCCAGTACGGGCTCCTCAGAAAGATCAAACATTGCTGCCATACCCACTGCCTGACGCAGTGATACCACGTCACTGTTTTGTTCACGACGACCTATCCAATCGCTAAGTACAGGTTGTGCAGTCATACTACTATTCCTCAAATTCCTTACGAATTGCGTCACCGTGCTCATCAAGTTGGGGAACCCGTTGATAGCTTCTTTTACCATCCGAAAATTGCACCGGCGGGGCAATTACCGTGATAGGGCGACCTGCAGCAGAATAACTTACTGTTTCTAATTGCGGGTGACGCACCAAATCTTCAACGTCATTGAGAGATCCAAACGCAATTCCTGCCTTCCTTAACCGGTTCTTTAAATCTTCGCGTGGCCAGCGCAAAAAACTCGTGCGCACAACCTTGTCCAACTCGGTTCGGTTACGACCCCGTTTGGACGGAGTATCAAACCGAGAATCCTTTTCCAATTCCGGGCGTTCGAATATTTCTACACATAAGCGCCCCCATTCACGCTCGTTTTGAATAGAAATTAGAACCATCTTCCCATCAGCTGCTGGAAACGCTCCGTACGGCGCAATGGAAGGATGGTGCAAACCATGACGCCCAAGCGTCTGCCCGGTATGAACCTGATACAAATAAGGGACATTCATCCAATCAGCCATGCCCCCAAATAAAGACACCTTTACACCCACTCCCTCACCAGTTCGCTCACGATTGAAAAGAGCTTCTAGGATACCGGAATAGGCGTTCAGACCAGCTGCAATATCGCATACTGAGACACCGACACGTCCAGGACCCTCAGGGCCACCCGTGATGGAGCAAAGCGCAGTCTCCGCCTGAACCAGCAGATCATAAGCTTTCATATCTGCGTAGTCACCGGTATCCCCGTAGCCAGAAATATCGCAGGTAATCAAGCGAGGATGCTTCCGCCGAAGCTCTGCGGAATCAAGTCCTGACCGGGTCGCCGCTCCCGGCAATAGATTCTGGATGAACACATCTGCTTTGCTCAGCAAACGTTGCAAAAAAATAGCGTCGTGGCTGTCCTTAATATTCAGAACAATGGACTCCTTCCCACGGTTTAGCCAGACGAAATAAGCGCTATCACCGTTCACGACATCGTCGTACTCCCTAGCAAAATCACCGCCATCGCGTTCAACTTTGATGACACGAGCCCCTGCATCTGCAAGTCTTGAAGAACAAAAGGGTGCCGCCACCGCTTGTTCCAGGGAAACAACTAGCACGTGGTCGAGATTGGACATTGTATGGACTTACGGGTCAGTCAATAAGATCTTGGCAATCCGAGTACGTGTTGACCAATGTACGCAAGTATCATGTTGGTCGAGATTGGCGCAATCTGATAGAGGCGACTCTCGCGAAACTTTCGCTCGATATCGTATTCCTCAGCAAACCCAAAACCACCAAAAGTTTGCATGCACATATCCGCTGCATCCCAGGCCGCATCGCCAGCAAGTAATTTCGCCATGTTCGCCTCAGGGCCGCAGGACACTCCAGCCTCAAACAAAGCAGCCGCCTTACAAACCATTAAATGCGCCGCCTCCATAGCGGCATGAGACCGCGCAATGGGAAATTGCACACCTTGATTTTGACCAATAGGGCGGCCAAACACTTCACGCTCCTTCGCGTATTCCGTTGCCCGGTCGATAAAGAAGCGCGTATCTCCGATAGACTCACTCCCAATAAGAATTCGCTCCGCGTTCATGCCGTCCAGAATGTAGCTGAAACCCTCCCCCTCCTCACCTATCAAACTATCTGCCGGAATGCGCATGTCACTAAAAAATAGCTCAGTTGTCGCATGATTTATCATCGTCTTGATGGGACGGATCTCTAGCCCCGTTACCTTGTGCATGTCCACTAGAAACACTGACAAGCCGTGGCGACGTGACTTAACCTCCTCTAACGCCGTGGTACGAGCCAATAGCAGTAGAAGGTCAGAGTATTCAGCTCGACTGGTCCAGATTTTCTGTCCATTAACAACGTAGGTATCACCATCGCGCACAGCCATGGTTCTTAGTTGAGTCGTATCCGAACCAGTGTTGGGTTCCGTCACGCCAAACGCCTGAAGCCTAAGCTCTCCTGACGCAATGCCGGGTAGATAGCGCTGTTTTTGTTCTGTCGAACCATGTCGGAGCACGGTTCCCATTATATACATCTGGGCATGGCACGCTGCGCCATTGCATCCAGATCGATGAATTTCCTCCAGAATAGCAACAGCCGCACCGATTGGTAAACCACTGCCACCATATGTCTCAGGGATCAATGCCGCCAAGTAACCTGCTTCGGTCAAAGCAGCCACAAATTCAGCCGGGTAATCGCGCTCCCGGTCCTTTACTCGCCAGTACTCGCCCGGGAATTCAGCACAAAGGCTACGAACCCCTTGGCGTATTTCTGGATAACTCTCGCCAAGCATAATGCTGGGCGCTGCACCGGCATCTCTCATCGCAGAATCGATCAGGTTACCCATTATTCTTATCAATCCTCGTGGACAATTGTGGCGCACTCTATAAGGCCCAGTTCAAAGGCTCAAGCACGGGGAATCGCATAAATTTGATCGAGATATGTACCAAGAGAACCGAAAGAAGTACCAGGCGTAGCATATGCGGAATACAAACCCATACGATCCTTCTTGAAAATCAAAATTAGCCACCTAAATTCCCCACGGTCTCAGTCCCCGCGTGTCGAGCAAAACTTCCACCACCATTTCAACGGGAAAGGTTGTCAGTCGAAACTAGATATGGCACAATCCGATGTATACGTTGGTATATAACCAGAAAATTTCGTACTAACTTTCAAAATGATAAGATGATTGATCCTTACGGCCGCCATATAAGCTATCTTCGGGTCTCAGTAACAGACCGCTGTGATTTCCGGTGTGTTTATTGTATGGCGGAAAACATGTCTTTTTTGCCGAAAGCTGACGTACTCACCCTTGAGGAAATTGACCGCCTGTGTTCCACCTTTGTAGGTCTGGGAGTTCGGAAATTACGGCTTACGGGCGGTGAACCGTTGGTTCGTAAAAATATCATGTCCCTCATTCGAAACCTTGGTCGGCATCTTAAAACTGGCACTCTAGATGAATTGACTCTTACCACCAACGGTAGCCAACTCCCGAAATTTGCGACAGAATTGTTCGACTGCGGAGTAAGACGCATCAACGTGTCTTGCGACACCTTGGACCCTGATCGCTTCAAAGCAATTACTCGTTGGGGCCAACTGCAACAAGTGTACGACGGACTGAAGGCGGCAAAAAAAGCAGGATTACATGTTAAAATTAACGCAGTTGCCTTAAAAGGCGTCAATGAGCATGAATTTGACGACATGATCTCCTGGTGTGGAGAGGAGGGCTTTGATCTGACTTTGATAGAGACGATGCCCATGGGGGAAATCACGGGCGATCGCACGGACCAATATCTCCCCCTATCAGTAGTACGCAGTCGTCTACGGGAAAAATGGACGTTAACGGATATAGACTATCAAACCGGCGGTCCGGCCCGCTACATGCAGGTGGAAGAAACCGGCCGACGATTGGGTTTTATCACCCCTCTCACTCACAATTTCTGCGAATCCTGCAACCGCGTTCGATTGACTTGCACCGGGACACTCTATATGTGCCTGGGGCAAAATGATTCTGCAGATCTTCGCACGGCACTGCGAACCAACACTGACGATGGCCTTTTGGTCAATACTATCCATGAAGCGATTAGCCGCAAACCCAAAGGTCATGATTTCGTGATTGATCGGCGTCACACTGGCCCCGCCGTGAAAAGGCACATGAGTGTAACTGGCGGTTAATATGCGCGCCCTTCATGTTCCGACGGAGTGAGTCGTTATCCTTCTTTGGCTACCCCAATCTGATAAAGTTGATTGTTTTTACACACTACCCATGGCTGACAACCTATGAGCGAACAAAAGATTGGTTTTGTGGCTTCGGCCGCAACAGCAGCACAAGAAGCTATGGACTCGCTCAAAGCGCTTTACGGCGATATACCGCTTGCCGATGCGACTGTAATAGTTGCCCTTGGCGGCGATGGGTTCATGATCGAGACTTTACACCAATTTATTGACCGCAACCTGCCCATCTACGGCATGAACCGTGGTTCAGTGGGTTTTCTTATGAACAGCTATGAGTGTTCTGACCTACCAGACCGATTAAAGGCAGCTCAGGCCACAACCCTCCATCCACTTTTAATGCGTGCAGAATGCAGGGATGGTTCTTCCGTTGAAGGCCTTGCCATAAACGAAGTCTCTTTGATACGCGAAAGTCGGTATGCCGCTAGGATTCGAATTTCCGTTGATAATCGCGTGCGATTGGATGACTTAATCTGTGACGGAGTGATGGTCGCGACCCCAGCTGGCAGCACCGCCTACAATTTATCGGCGCATGGACCGATACTACCGCTTGGATCCCGGCTTTTGGCGCTAACCCCTATTTGCGCTTTCCGCCCGCGCCGTTGGCATGGTGCACTGATTCCAGAAACAACTTCTGTGGATTTAGATATTCTGGAGCCAGATAAACGTCCTGTGAGCGCAACCGCGGATTATACGGAGGCTCGACACGTTATCCGAGTATCGGTAACTCAGGAACGCGAACAAACCCTGCGTTTACTTTTTGATCCGGAACATGATCTAGAGGAGCGTATTCTCGCCGAACAGTTTCAACCGTAGACGCCAACTACTTCACGTGTCTTTCATGTTGCACCGTTCGGGCTCCTCAGATATTTGGTGGAAACCATTGCCCTTGTTCCGTGATTATCGGAGCATCGTGTATTAGCTATGGTTGATCTATTTAGGAGGCACGAATGGAACTAGGGAACTGTCATGCCATCGTCACGGGGGGGGCATCTGGACTCGGAGCGGCCACAGCCGCAGCCGTCATTGACAGCGGCGGCAAAGCAACAATTCTGGATCGCGATGAGGGCCACGGGTCCGAAAATGCGGCCCGCCTTGGAGAGTCGGCACGGTTTCGATTGGCGGATGTCACCGACGAAACCGATATTGCTAACGCTATCAAGGAAGCAATTGAGGCATTTGGCCCAATTTCGTTGGTTGTAAACTGCGCGGGAATAGGAACACCCGGTAGAATCATCAGCCGAAAAGGCGTGCTCCCGCTTGCCACCTACACCAATGTAATCATGATAAATCTCGTGGGATCGTTCAACGTCATGAAAGCCTCTGCCGAAGCCATGCAAACTAACGACACCGATGGAGATGGCTGCAGAGGTGTAATTGTGAACACTGCGTCGGTTGCGGGATATGAAGGCCAAGTTGGGCAAGTCGCGTATTCATCCTCCAAGGGCGGGATCATCGGGTTAACTCTTCCTGCCGCGCGTGACCTCGCGCAGTTTGGAATTAGGGTGGTTACGATTGCACCTGGCCTATTCGACACTCCAATGATGGGGGGTCTACCCGACGACGTCCAGGAATCACTCGCGAAAAGCACACCCTTTCCTCAACGATTGGGCACTAGTGAGGAATACGCAGAATTGGCGCTTGCTATATTTAAAAACAATATGATCAACGGCGAAACTATCCGATTGGACGGCGCAGTGCGTCTAGCACCAAGATAGTAACAGGGATTTATGTGCTGGACCAAATTTGAAAGGAACCAACAAATGCCTGACACGGTCCTGTTAGAGATCGATGACTCAGTCGCAACCATGACACTAAACCGTCCGGACTCCTTGAATGCGATCGACCATGTCCTTGCAAAGGATCTTCGGGAGGCGGCACTTGAAGCGGAAATGAACTCTCAAGTTCGGTGTTTGGTGGTGCGTGGATCCGGACCCGCCTTTATGGCCGGTGGCGATATTCGAGCTTTTAAGGAGCGTCTCGGCAAAGATCTTGATCGCTATATGATAGATGTAACCCATGACCTTCACGATGCCATTATGGCTTTCCGAAGGATGCCCAAGCCGGTGGTCGCAAGCGTACATGGCGCCGCCGCTGGTGCTGGTTTTTCCCTGGCCATGTCCTGCGATATGGTAATTGCAACGGAGGATGCAGTCTTTACACTCGCCTACTCCGTAATAGGGGCAAGCCCAGACGGATCTTCCACTTACTCCTTGCCCCGCCTCGTTGGCTATCACAGAGCAATGGAACTGATGCTACTCAGCGACCGCTTCGGAGCAGAAAGAGCCCAGGAGCTGGGTCTTATCAACTTCGTGGTGCCTAAGGATGAACTAAAATCCGAGACTGAGAAACTTGCGACCCGTTTGTCAAAGGGCCCTACTTTCGCATTTGGACGCGCCAAAGCATTGTTGGGACAATCTCTGGAGCGTGGCATTGGAGATCAACTGGACGCGGAGGCTCAAAATATCATGGAGTGTTCTCGTACCGCAGATTTTGCTGAAGGGATTGACGCTTTTTTAAATAAACGAAAACCAACCTTTGTCGGTCGATGAAAAATACCAAGCTCAGTTGATCCCCTGGATAACGGTGAAAGCTCCACGAATTTCTCCAATCTCAAAACCGCGCGCCATGTCCTCCGGATATAGTTTGTCCAGTGCCACGACGATGTCGCGGTTGAGCGCTGTTCCATGACACGTCAGACATACCTCGCCAACCGGAATTGCTTTCATATACCGGAACAGCCTACGCTCTCCTAGATTGATGATTTCTGCATGCTCAAGATCGGAAATTTTCTCTCCCGCATCTTTCCGAGCCTGAAATCTCTTAAGAACTGCGCGCTCCCAACCATCAGGAGCGTTATTCCGATTACGAACCCTCAGGCTTGTGCGGCCAATATCAAATCCACTCTCCTCAATCACCTGAGACGTTGCTTCCGGCGCACCCGCTTTACATATCAAAAGCTTTTCTTCGATAGAAATAGGAGAATCCAAAGCGGCCTTTAAGTAACCTTTTAAATTCTTTGCGAGTTCCATTACCACAACTCGACTACTAGCAACCCTGGCCTCCATATCATCCGCTACGGCGTTGGCTGTAAGCCCATAAATCACCGCAACATATGCAACCAGAACCGCGAAAACACGTGCCATATCCGTCATAATCAGACCAATCCCTTTGCTTCTATTAAGCCCCACGCTCTCTCAGCATAACGCCCAGTCATCGCGCCCACCTCTCTAGCATTCGAACTGCTTGCATTGCCGCCTGCAGCCCGCGCCAAAATTCCCTCAGCAATAGCGGCCATTCGGAACAGTGAAAAAACTACATAGAAGGTGAGATCGAAAGGTTGTCGACCAGTACGCGCACAATACCGGTGTACGTAGTCCTCAGGATCAGGAATACCCATTGACTCCAACTCAAGACCTTTTAGGCCGTTGAATTCCTCAGGCGCCATGTAAAACGGCATGACGTTATATGCCAAATCTCCAAGGGGATGACCCAGAGTAGACAGTTCCCAATCAAAGATTGCGATCACCTCGGGACGCTCAGCATGAAACATCATATTACCTAGTCGAAAGTCACCGTGCACCAAGGTGCTCTCGTCATCTTCCGGGACATGAGAATCAAGCCATTCTATGAGACGCTCCATCTCAGGAATATCGCTCTGCTTCGACAAATGCCACTGCTTCCCCCAGCGCCCAACCTGTCGCGTAAAGTAGTTTCCTGGTTTCCCAAAATCACCAAGCCCGCACGTGTTCCAATCAATACGGTGCAAGCGGGCCAAAACGTCATTCATCGCGTCCCAAATTTGGCTCCGTTCTTGCGGCGTGACATCAGGAACTGAATTCACGTGGAAAACACGACCGACCATGCGCTCCATAACATAGAACGGTGTGCCAATGACATCAGTGTCCTCACACAAATGCAACATTCGAGCAACTGGGACATCGGTATCGATCAGTGCGGCTTGAACTCGGTATTCACGTTCGACAGCATGTGCAGAGGGTAGCAAATCACCTGGCGGTTTTTTCCGAAGCACCCACTCTCGTTCCCGATATTTGATCAAATACGTGGGGTTCGATTGTCCAGCACGCATCTGTACTACGTCGACCGGGCCATCAAGTCCGTCAATCTTAGCACGTATATATTCGGAAAACTGGCCGACATCGAATTTGTGCGCTTCACGAACTGGAATGGTCTCACTCAATCCTTCGTAGCTAAAATTTCGTGCCATCTTTGAGTTCCCATTCCCAAACCCGCACACCGTAAAACCACGATGCCGTTTTATAACGTAATTCTAGGCGTCACGCAGTTGCATATATCCAAGTTCCGTAAGAGGTGATAGCGCAATGATTTTCGTTCGAAAATCGGACCAGCTCTCATATACTTTTCGGGTAAACGGATCCTTCTCGGCTGCTTCACGGGCCACGTCTGCACCGGCAGCCAACATGGCACCATACACCTCGGGAGGGAACCGTCTTAATTGCACATTGTATTTTTCAAGCAACACACCCAAGGCCTCGGCATTACCTACGGTCATCTCGCACAACATCCGAAACGCCTCATCGCCTGCAGCCC
>PTKD01000051.1 GCA_002938115.1 Alphaproteobacteria bacterium MarineAlpha9_Bin7
TCACACGCCTCGGAACCGGCTCTGGACTAGGGGATGGTGAACAATCAGTACCCGCATACGTCCAAGCTCTACTGGAGCAAACCGCCGAAGGTCTGCAAAACCTGCAAACCACCCTCTCGCGGAGCGAAGATGACAGGAGGACTACAAATTCAAGTATTCTTCAATTGACTCAGCGACTGGCAACACTCGGAGACCAAATGCAGAGAACTGATGGTAGCATCGACGAAGCCACACGAGGCCATATCCGCAATCTCGATGTTCATATGGTCCGTCTGCTCGATGAAACCGTGACAGGCCGGCATCAAATGGTTTCGGAACTCCGGAACGAAATAAAACTATTGGCACGGACAGTGGCTGCAGTAGCCAATCAACCCACGAATGTAACCGGCGAGAGTCTAATCCGAACCGACTCAAACGAAGATACCGGTTAAGTAAGCATACATTCCCAGGCCTACGTTCCACTCATGCTTGCCCGAAGAAGCCGCTCCAAACAAGGGCCAGATATCTGGCCTGGGTTTGTTGATGCCATATCCACACTGCTTTTAGTATTGATTTTTCTGCTGGTGGTTTTCATTCTCGCCGAATTTTTCCTGTCGCGTGCTCTATCGGGTCGTGACGAAGCCTTGAGTCGTCTAAATCAACAAGTCTCTGAGCTAGCCGATTTGCTATCCCTCGAACAACTGACTACTGAGGAGCTTCGCAATAATATGGCAGATTTGGGTCTACAACTTCAAACGTCGATGAAAGATCGCGACGACCTAAATCGTCAATTGTTTTTGGCCTTTGAAAAACAGGACAGTCTTGAAAGCGATATCGCGTCGCTGCAACGGCTCAATGAGCTAAGCGAAGAAGAACGTAACGATTTGGATCTTCGTCTCGCAGCATCGCTGGCCGTACTCAAAGCTGAACAAGCTGCCCTCAACGCTTCACGTGACGAAACAGCCGCCAATCAAGCAGCACTGGTCGAACAAGAAAAACTTTCTACAAGTGCCCAACGTCAGGTTGCCTTACTGAACCAGCAAATAGCAGCCCTGAGAATTCAGTTAAATTCCATTCAAACAGCGCTAGATGCAACCGAAAATGAGATGGCGGAGAAAAACCTCCAAATCTCAAATCTTGGTCAACGGCTTAACGTGGCATTGGCTAACAAGGTCGGTGAACTATCTCGATACCGTTCCGAATTTTTTGCTCGCCTCCGAGATTCTCTCTCTGGCCGCAGTGCAGTTAGCATAGAGGGGGATCGTTTTGTGATTCAGTCTGGAGTTTTATTTGGGAGCGGTTCGGCGCAACTTGATCCTGCGGGTAAAACGCAATTAAATGACCTAGCGCAACTTTTGATGGATATTTCAACCGAAATTCCTCGCGACATTAGATGGGTGCTGCGTATTGATGGGCACACCGACACCCGTCCCATTAGCACGAATCAATTCCCTTCCAATTGGGAGCTATCGGCAGCAAGAGCAATTGCCGTAGCACGCTATTTAATCGATCGTGGGGTGTCTCCAAACCGTGTAATGGCAGCTGGATTTGGGGAATTCCAGCCATTGGTGGATCGGGATAGTGAAGACGCATATAAAGCCAATCGTCGCATAGAACTTAAATTAACAGATCGCTAAATCATGGCAGATAATCAGGAGGCAGCACACGAAACCGACAAGGTCCAGTCCTTTCATTGGAGACAACACAAAGGAAAACTTGGGATCGCTCTTTGGCTTGCGATAGCCTCAGTGTTAGCCTATTGGGCGTATTCATTAGCCTCCGATAGATACAGCGGGTTGAACCGCGAACTTCAATCCAAACTAGATCAAGCTCGGATGGAATATAAACACCTGCTCGCCCAGTCCGCAGAATATAAGAATAGGGCTAATATCCTAGAGCAAAAGTATGCGTCGGATGCGCCCCATGGTGCCACCAGACAAATTATGGCTTTGGTAAAAGAACGACTAGAAAGCGGAGTCAACCCGGATCGAGTCGCGTTTTTGGTAGCGATGGCCAAAAATGAGTCTGGGTGCGAGCAAACTACCGACACTCGACGTTTTCTTTTACAAACATCTCTCACCACTGGTGCCAACTCTGCCATTAGCTTCGCCAATAATACGGTTACGGTAACCGGGCGGGGATCACCGTCAAGAGATACAAATGACAATGTGCAAGCTTGGTTCGACCCTGCGAAAAAAGTTGAAATCCTATTTACTCTAATTGGTGGAGAGGAATACCCAGTGGATGGGAAACTGCCACTGCACCATTCAGTAATCAGTGACAACTTCGAGCACCGCTTCACAATTAGGCTAGGGGATGCGAGAGGTTTTGTTGTGGTAACGGAACAGCGCTGTGCTTTTCCCTAACTATTCATGTTGCAACGCCGGTCCAAAACATACTTTGAACCCATTATACGCTTTTCTTATTTGTGTTGAGCAGCGCAGCGCGCGAAGGCGCTAGCTGATCGGCGTTCACACCATTCCGTATCAGGTCCTCCGGCCAAGTCCGCCGAGTCGCAAGAGCTGCCGCCGCATCTGCCATCGCTGGCGAAGTCATAATCCCATAGCCGCCCTGACCGGCCAACCAAAAAAAACCTTCATGCTCTGGGTCAAATCCCACAACAGGTGTGCGATCTGCAACGAAACTTCTCAACCCCGCCCATTTATGCTCAACCTGTCCGATTACCATATTAGTTGCAATTTGAATACGCTCGATTGTGACAGCGATATCGAACTCTTCTGGCTGAACGTCACACGGCGGCGAGGGTGTTTCGTCGGCCGGACTAGCCAAAATTTTCCCGGCCTCAGGCTTAAAATAAAATTGCTCATCTACATCGATTACCATAGGTGCATCATCTAAGTTCACCCCAGCCGGACCAGAAAATATGATCACAGTTCGCCGCATAGGGTTCAGCCCAACTGGTTTGACCCCAGCCAAAGAAGCAACTTCATCCGCCCAGGCGCCAGCAGCATTCACCAGGATTGGCGCCGTGTATACCCCGTTTGGAGTTACAGCTTTCCAAGCGCCATTAGAAAAATTAAGAGAACGAACTCCGGCATCACAGATCAATTTGCCGCCACGCGACACCATTTGTCGCAAATAGCCCCCGTGAATTTGATCCACATCCATATACAAGCCGGGTTCATAGTGCGCGAACGCAACGTAGTCCCGACGCAGTGTTGGGAACAACTGAACTGCATCATCCACTCCTACCTCAGTGATTTCTTCGGTAGCAGCACGGGCCTCACCGAGATTGCTATAATACTCTTTCTGTTGATCAGCCCTAGCTATAGTGAGGATCCCGCGCGGAGACATGAGCGGGTGCTTGGCAAAGCCCTCCGGCGGATGTAGGAAAAAATGGCGCGAAGCCGTGGTTAGACCTCGTATCACTTGATTTCCGTAGTTTACTGTGAAGAAAGCCGCTGAACGCCCAGTAGTATGATAACCTGGTCGCTCCTCACGTTCCAAAAGTACTACCTGGCCGGACTCACTCAACCGTGCTGCCACGGATGCGCCCGCAATACCAGCTCCAATCACCACAAAATCGCTGATCATATATAATGTCTCAGCCGGTCGAGGGCGCCGGTATTTCGATCACCGGAGCCGATCTGGCTCCATCACCAACGATCGAGTACTCCTCTTCAAGGTTGCGAAGACGATCCGCAACATAGCCCGATGGTTTTGTTAAGCGTGCAAGCAGCAAATATAGCGCCGGAATCAAAAATAGGCTGAGAAGGGTTGAAAAACTAACTCCTCCAATAATCACCCAGCCAATCGATGTCCTACTTTCCGCACCGGCCCCAGTTGCAAGGGCAATCGGCACCGCGCCGAACACTGTCGCTATAGCTGTCATTAAAATTGGCCTTAGTCGCGCCTCCGACGCTTTTTCCACAGCTTCCCGAACAGAGGCACCCTGCTCTCTTAGTTGGTTGGAAAATTCAACGATGAGTATGCCGTTCTTAGCAACCAAACCTATCAACATGATCATGCCAATTTGGCTATAAATATTAAGTGTGATCCCGGTGAGTAGCAAAGTTCCGAGCGCACCCGTAACCGCAAGCGGCACTGACAGCAAAATAATAAAGGGATGCACGAAACTCTCAAACTGAGCCGCCAGCACAAGATAGATGATCAACAACGCGAGCAAAAAGGTCATCAACAACGATGCTGAGGAATCGCGGAATTCCCGGGACTGACCCGCATATGAGATACGTGCTTCACCGGGTAGGCGCTCTTTTGCCAATCTATCTAAATAATCGAGGGCCTCGCCAAGGGAATAATCAGGTCCAAGTGAAGCAGAGACCGTTACCGAGCGCATACGATCAAAGCGATTGAGTTCTTTCGCGCCAGCCGTCTCCCTTAATGTAACCAAATTTGACAATGGAACTAGTTGATCCTGAGCTTCCGATCGAACGTAAATATTCGTCAGGTCGCGTGGCGTCAGACGGTCCTCGTCGCGCGCCTGGAGCACAACGTTATACTGAACACCACGGTCGTTGAAGGTTGTAACAAAGCGAGAACCCAGCATAACTTCAAGAGTTCGCCCGATTACCTGGATAGAGACACCAAGATCTGCAGCACGATTGCGGTCAATGTCGACGCGTAACTCTGGCTTCGTCTCCTTGAAATCACTGTCAACGCTTAGTAAACGTGGATTCTCACGCGCGCCATTCACGATAACTTGGCTCCACTCACGCAGCATATCATAACTAGGTCCCCCGATCACAAATTGCACCGGGCTCTTTCGGCCCGGCTGATTAAGGCTAGGAGGGTTAATAGCGAACACATTTGCGCCGGGAATCGATAGCAGTTTGGGAAACATCTCTTTGACAATGGTCTGCTGGGACCGTTCGCGCTCATTCCACGGCTTGAGTACCACAAAAGCAATCGCAAAATTTACTGGACTCGGACGACTAAGGCCCGGTGCGACAACCCCAAATACTGTCTCAGCCTCCCCATTATCAAGCAGTGGTTGGATTAATTTTTCCGATTCCTTAAGATAAGAAAGGGTGTAATCGATGGTCGCGCCTTCGGGTGCTTTTAACACAACCAAAAACACTCCTCTGTCCTCTGTAGGGGCAAATTCCTGCTTAATCCCCTGATAGAAGACGTACGCCGCACCGGATAGTGCCACCCCAATCGCAAGCACGACTGCTGGGAGAGACAATGCACCGCGCAGCAGGAAAGAATACGCCCTACTGAGAGCAATAAAAAAGTTTTCGGTGACACGATAGAATACACCCTCATCGTCTTTGGGCTTCAGCAGCTTCGAACACATCATCGGAGTGAGGGTGAGCGCAACGAGCCCTGAAAATATTACCGCTGCCGCGACGGAAACACCGAATTCGCTAAACAAACGGCCAGTATTACCACTCATCAAGGATATCGGGACAAACACCGCTACCAATGCGAGGGTGGTGGCGACAACCGCAAAACCGATTTGCCGGGCTCCCCGAACAGCCGCCAGCAATACCGGCTCCCCAGCCTCTATGCGCCGGTGAATATTTTCCAACACAACGATCGCATCATCGACAACGAGGCCCACTGCAAGCACATAAGCCAACAAGGTCAACACATTTAGAGAATATCCCATGGCCGCAACCACCATAAAAGATGCGGTCAATGAAACAGGGATTGCGATAGCTGGGATCAAAGTTGCACGCCAGCTCCGCAAAAAAAGGAAGATGACCCCGACAACTAAACACAGAGCAATACCAAGCGCGTGAAAAACCTCATTGATAGATGCATCTACAAATCGGGATTTATCGTATGCAACCCACATATGAATCTGCTTGGGCAGTGACGGCTTAATTCGCTCCAACTCCGTGTATATACCTTCAGCGATTTCGAGTTCGTTAGCCTTCGACTGCTTGATCACTCCAAGGCCGATCGCTGCCTCCCCATTGGCGCGCACCTCGTAACGCATTTCCTCTGTGCCCAACACAACCTCGGAGACTTCGCCCAGTCTAATCAGGTAGTCATCTTTTTCTTTTAAGATCAAATTGCTGAATTCCTCTGGCGTGACTAAGCCGGAATCCGTGCGAACAGTAAACTCACGCAAGGTTGATTCGATTCGACCCGACGGCAATTCAACATTCTGCGCCAAAAGCGCTTCCTCTACATCTTGAACTGTCAGCCCCCTTGCCGCCATAGCACGCCTGTCCAACCAAACCCGCATCGCCGGTTTGCGCTCTCCGCCAATGATCACAGCAGCAACGCCGGGAACAACCGAAAGTCTATCTACCAAGAATCGATCGGAGTAGTCGCTGAGTTGAACCGCATTCCATTCGTCAGAAGACAACGCGACCCACAGCATAGGACTGGCATCGCCTTCCACTTTCGAAACAATTGGGGTTTCAACATCGATTGGCAATTTTCCAATGATTGCCGATACCTTATCCCGCACGTCGTTTG
The DNA here is from genome assembly GCA_002938115.1 of Alphaproteobacteria bacterium MarineAlpha9_Bin7. GTDB lineage: Bacteria > Pseudomonadota > Alphaproteobacteria > UBA7887 > UBA7887. The sequence goes on from PTKD01000051.1 coordinate 6,394, forward strand.
CTGCGTCATCTACATTCCGCCTGAGAGTGAATTCGATATCAACTTGCGAACGCTCTTCACGGCTCTTGGATGTGACCTGCCGAATTCCTTCAATCCCGGCTATGGCTGCCTCAATTAATTGAGTGACCTGGGTTTCAACGATCTGTGCCGGCGCACCTTTGTAAAGGGTAATTATTGATACTTTCGGAGGATCAATATCGGGATATTCTCGGATAGCCAAACGATCGAAGGCAAAGACACCAAAAATGACCAAGATCAAACTTACCACCGTGGCAAATACCGGTCGCTTAATGGAAACGTCCGAAAGAACCATGAGTTTGCCCCCTAACTCAATCGTTCACTGCAGCATGGTCCGCTTGACGCGGCGCTACCTTGGCACCATCTCGCACTTTTTGCACACCGCCAACAATGACTGCCTCGCCGGGGATCACCCCATCCAATATCTCAACCTCGCCAGGCATGCGCTCACCTATCGCGATCGGACGCCGAATAGCCTGACCATCGATTACTACGTACACGTAGTTAGACGTCCCATCTGAGACAACAGCCTGTTCGGGAATCAGAACCGTGTTCAAACGTTCGTCAACACCAAGCTCAACAAGCAAGAACATACCAGGCTTCAACGCCCTATCATCGTTCGGTATAAGCGCGCGGACGCTAACTGCCCTAGTGACACGGTCAACTCGTGTGTCAACTGACGAAACACTGCCGAAAAAGACTCGATCAGGAAACGCATCTGTCCGTGCCGTAATTTCCTGCCCAACCTCGATATCGGAAAGGTTTCGCTCAGGAATTTGAAAATCGAGCTTAACAATAGATATATCATCAAGGGTTACTATTGGATCATTGGGTACAATTAGCGCCCCGGGGCTGACGCGACGTATGCCAATTCTTCCAGGAAATGGCGCCACCACTCGACGTTTTACTAACTGCTCACGAGCAACTTGGAGATTTGCCTCGCTTGAATGAACACGGGCTGTGGCCGCCTTGAGTTCCGTCAGCAATTCTTCGACTCTTGCCACTGGAATATTTTTGGTTTCGGATAGACGAAGTGCGCGATTATAAAGGTGCTGAATATTCTCGAGCTGAGCTTCATGCATCTGGACCTCAGCAAGGCGTACCTCCATCTCCGCACGCTGGACCCCCGACTCCAAATTTACGAGCACCGAACCTTTCTTTACGGTCTCACCTTCCTCAAAACGAATATCTTGGATTACACCCGTAACCTCCGAGGTAATCATCACCGCCTCATTGGCAAGCGCCGTCCCGATGGCCTCAAGTATCACCGTAACGGAGCCTTTACGAGCAATCGCTACGTCTACCGGAGTAGGCGGGCGGGCGCTTTGACCGGCCGACGACGGCTCACTAGATCCCAGAAACGCACCAATCAACGGAAGTTGATCGGCATGTTTCCAAAGCCAGTAACAACCGGTCGCCATGACGCCAACGATAACGAGGCGAGTGACTGCAGACCGAATCGATTTTCTCACACAAAGTCCCCTGTATTTCGGAGAAGAGCGGATTATTCCGATATAGGGCGTCGTAGCAAGCAACTTCGTAACAATGCCTGTAAGCACCGAAACTATTCGGATATCTCTTTAAAGACCCGCACAAGACAGAAAACAGAAAAAAGTTAAAATGAGCTTCTCAAACAATTATTACGGCCAAGCAGTGTACTGAAATAAAATCACCGTGATTTAAATGCTCTGAATCTAAGATCCGGATAAACATTAGCATGACTACCCTAATATACACTCACAAAGCCTGCATGAACCACGACACTGGCGATAACCATCCCGAACGCGCCGAAAGACTTCGTGCGGTGCTGGACGCATTGGCAATGCCATCACTGTCCGTACTTGATCATCGCGAAGCTCCCCTGGCAACATTAAGCCAATTGACCCGGGTTCACCGTAGAACTTATATCGATCAAGCGCTTTCGACTGTGCCTTCTTCTGGACACGCATACCTCGACCCCGACACTGTAATTTCTCCACGGTCCGGAGAGGCCGCACGTCGTGCCGCCGGAGCGGTTTGTGGTGCCGTAGATGCTGTAATGCACGGTGACGCGACACGTGCATTTTGCGCGGTCCGGCCTCCCGGACATCACGCTGACTCCGACCACGCAATGGGGTTTTGCATTTTCAACAACGTAGCCGTCGGGGCTGCACACGCTCTTGTCCAGTACGATATTCGGCGCGTCGCAATAGTGGATTTTGATGTTCATCACGGGAATGGTACCCAGAACATTTTCTCCCGAGAACCCAGAATACTACTCACCGGAAGCCACCAGATGCCTCTATATCCGGGTTCAGGTGCCGCATCTGAGGTCGGTATCGGAAATATCGTCAACATGCCATTAACGCCAAACTCCGGCAGAAAAGAATTTGAAGCCCAGTGGCGTACCCACGGGTTGGCCCGTCTGGCTACATTTGAACCCCAACTTATCTTTATCTCAGCTGGTTTCGATGGTCACCGCGATGACCCCCTAGCGCAACTAGAACTGGCAGGAGTGGACTACGCTTGGCTAACGAATGAAATTGTAAAAATCGCGGAGCAATCCGCGGCTGGTCGAGTTATCTCTACGCTTGAAGGCGGTTACCAACTCGACGCTCTCGCTGATTCATGCGTCGCACACGTAAAAGCACTTATGTAACAGCAGAAGGTGCAAGGTCGTGGGCCCGAACTATTGATTATTCGCAATTTGCCAGGTCCCGTCTGGCTGGCGGCACGCCGTACCGTACGCATCCTGAGTTTCTCCGCCTACCGTGATTGTTTGTTGGAACTCCCGACAATACTGTCCAGATTCCGTCTGGTAAGTCTGCGTTGGTGTGTAGGTACCCGAATTACCTGAATCCGGATTGGCCCAACTTGTCGTGGTGCCAGTAGAAGAAGTATCGATAGCTTCATTGTATGCTTGAGTGGCATAAAGCTGGTCTGCTTTATCTAGCGATTGGCCGATCCCGCTCCCGACCAGGGCTCCCAGCAGAACACCGGCCCCAACGGCCACTAATTGGCCTGTGCCATCGCCAACTTGAGCCCCTGCTATTCCGCCGATAGCAGCACCAACCGCAGCCCCGATCCCCTCCTTTGGTCCTATATCTTTCATACATGCTGAAAGCAGCACCGCAAAAGCCATGATTAACAAGGAAGTTGATTTCATATCATCGCCCTCAAATCCAAAGGTGTCACCAACTTCTGCAATTAAACTCCCAAAAGTCTAATACGTATGTGACACCAGTCACATCAAACTTGGAAGACAGAAGCACCGCAGTTGTAGCAGACAATCTACCTGCAAAAAATCAAGAGCACCATATTGTCAGCGATTATTATATAAGAATGCAATATGTCAAAAAAACGGCCACTGGATAACGAGTCTGATGTCGATACCGGAATTAGATGATCCGCTAACCCTATTCCATAACTGGCGCGGACGCCATAAAGCAGCGGGCTCTCGTCATCAGTAGTTTATGTAGATCTTTAGGGGCTTCACAAAAAGATATTAGAGTTAACCTCGCCACGAAGGTACCCGTTAAAATAGGGTCGAAGTTGCTGGGAGCCCATCCACAAAAATGCCTGACAGAGTGACTGGATTTGTGTAACTGCATCGGTGCCATATAGTCATCACTCTTCTGGGTTTTCCTAGAGAGTAATTATGAAGATTCTCGAACTCTGCGCGGTAGATTTTACACTGTATCATTTCTTAATGCCGCTGGTCCGAGGGATCGCCTCGAAAGGTCACGAAGTGGTTGTAGCGTGTGCGGAGGGTGTAAGGGTGGCGGAGGTACGGGGACAAGGGGTGCGGATCGAAACCATCCCATTTTCACGCCAAATTACGGCCTTTCGACAGCATCTGCGGTCCTACTGGGAATTGTCAGAGCTGCTACGTCGAGAGGAGTTTGATATAGTCCACGTGCATACCCCGGTTGCTGCAGCTATCGGCCGTGTCGCAGCCTGGAGAGCAGGTGTGCCGAAGGTTGTCTACACAGCGCACGGATTTTATTTTCACGAGCACATGCAGTTTTGGAAACGCTGGTTTTTTGTTGGAATGGAGTGGTTGTTAGGCCGAATCACAGATGTTTTATTTACTCAAGCTGAGGAAGACGCGTCGACAGCGCGTCGCTATAGGCTTTGTCGGGGTGGGGTGATCGAGGCAATCCATAATGGGGCGGATCCGGCAAGATTTTACCCATCCTGCGATCCGCTTGAGCAAGAGCAAATGCGTGTCCACAACAGCACCGGCGCTGATGCCTGCGTGATCGTA
>PTKD01000052.1 GCA_002938115.1 Alphaproteobacteria bacterium MarineAlpha9_Bin7
AAAGCCAAATGCTCCGCAATCAAACCTCCAAGCTGTAACCTGTCGCCAGCTACAATTTTTTGTGAATCTGGATCCTCCACAGAAAACGACCCGCCCTCATGCTCCGGAGTACATGCACTTGAGAACACAACTGAAAAACGATCGTCAACATGACTCTCAATTGGAACCAAACTGACCACGCAAGTTTGTATCACGTCCGCCAAAAAGTGACCATCCAGGTAAATTTTATTTTTATCCTTGGGACGCCGTCGCAGACGTATTTCAGCCTCAAGTTTTTTTACTTTTATGAGATCAAATCGTCGAGCCAGCCGACTTCGCTCTCCTTTCTCAGCCACGATAGTCAATGTTAACCCGGCCTCTCCTATCTCCGCCACTCCTACAGTTCGGCTAAAATCAATCGCCTCCACAACTACACCCATGGTTGGTATTTTTGATTAGTTGTGGGAAAACGATATGTCCCTGGATCAAATCACGACACGGCAATCTCGATATTCCCTCAATCGCCCGGCGCACATAAATTGTCATTAGCTCTACGTCGGCGTCAAATGCGGTGACCGGATCAGAGCAAAAACTGTCCGACAATACTCTAGACAACATCTCATCTTCACCTTCAAGCGCAACTTCGTAGGACCTCAAGCGGACATGCATCGTCGCAGCCATAGTTCTAACTTCACGCCCGATTTTTAGATCCCCCACTCCAAGCTGTCGCAGTGCGCGATCCATATCCTCAGTCATTGCGTCCACTAGATCCTGACTGATGGACGCTGTAATAGGGTCATGACGAAAGCAGTGCAATAATATAAAAAGATGCAGTACAATCAACTCGAACCGCCCATCGACGCTGTCCGAGACCTTTGCGACTGAGTAAAATGAAGGCTGACGAGCCTGCATAACTATTCGCTGATAAAGTTTACGCGAAACGTCGCGCCGATTTAGACGGGAACGACGCGTTTCTCGCAATCGCCGGAGCCAGTTAATCAATTCCGCACCATTGACAGACCGTTTGTGGACTGCAATTTTCGTTGTTGTGATTTCCAAGTCTAAACATAGTGTAGAAACACAAAAGTTTGATGTTCGATCGTTCTGGACACGGCCAAGCTAGAATGAGCAGTATTCGTTTCCGCCACCGCAGCGAAATCATGGCCCTCTTGTGTCTAGGTATAACGATAATATTCTGCGCGTGCGAGCCACGCATAGCCACCCACGGATTTATGCCTCGAGAAGAGTTGGTCAGCCAACTATCGCCAGGCGGACAAGACAAGCGCCTGGTTAGCCAAGTAATGGGTACGCCCTCATCCATCGGTTCATTCGACGATAATGTTTGGTACTACATTACGCAACGTACCGAAAAGCAGGCTTTCTTTAAGCCTCAGGTGATCGAGCAGCAAGTTTTGGTGTTGTTCTTTGACGAAAATGAAATACTCCAATCCATAGAAAAATATAATTTGGAAGAGGCGCAGCTAATTGAACCACTTGATGACAAAACGCCGACCGTCGGCCGAAAACTAACAATCCTACAACAGTTGTTTGGGAACCTGGGACGCTTCAGACACGATGGTGAAGAAAACAGCCCATACTAACAGCTCAAGACCCGCAACATAAAGTCAGCGGCCACCCCCGTGAATGCCAAATACTTTGTTCGCCTTTGGACCGTTCGCTACGCCAGTACCGCCAATAAAAGAATTGCCACTATGTTTGTGATCTTGATCATTGGATTTACAGCAGGTCCCGCAGTGTCTTTATACGGATCCCCGACAGTGTCGCCCGTCACCGATGCCTTATGAGCCTCAGACCCCTTACCACCATGATTTCCATCTTCGATGTATTTCTTGGCATTATCCCAAGCTCCACCTCCTGACGTCATTGAAATTGCCACAAAAATACCGGTTACTATGGTACCAAGAAGCATAGCACCGAGGGTAGTGAATGCCGCCGCTTGACCTGCAATTTGTAAAATAACGAAATAAACCAGGACCGGCGCCACAACCGGCAACAAGGACGGCACGATCATTTCCTTTATTGCTGCCCGAGTGAGTAGATCAACGGCCCGGCTGTATTCTGGGCGGGCCGTGCCTTCCATTATTCCGGGGATTTCTTTGAACTGACGCCGTACTTCAACCACAACCGCACCCCCGGCACGCCCTACGGCCATCAACCCCAACGCACAAAATAAATAAGGCATCAAGCCACCCAAAAATAAACCGACGACCACAAAAGGATTCTGCAGTTCAAACCTAATGTCGAGATGTGGGAAATAGTGGCCTAAATCCTCAGTGTACACAGCAAACAGGACCAGAGCAGCTAAGCCGGCAGACCCTATTGCATAACCCTTCGTCACTGCTTTTGTCGTGTTTCCAACGGCATCAAGAGCATCCGTCCTTTTCCGGACCTCCTCCGGCAAGTCTGCCATTTCTGCGATACCACCAGCGTTATCGGTAACGGGCCCATAGGCATCCAGTGCCACTACCATTCCGGCCAACGCCAGCATTGTAGTCGCAGCAATCGCAAGGCCAAACAGTCCCGCTGTCATGAACGCTACAATTATGCCAGCACATATCACCAATACTGGTAACGCTGTCGCCTCCATTGAAATTGCCAAGCCCTGGATAATATTGGTTGCATGGCCGGTTTCCGACGCACTTGCGATACTTTTCACAGGCCGATGGTTTGTTCCCGTGTAATACTCAGTAATCCAAACTAGCAGACCAGTCACTACCAGTCCCATTATTGCGCAAACAAAAAGATCCTGACCCGTGACGGACCCATCACCCATGTTGTAGCTTGTGTCAAAACCAACCAGTTGAGCTGTCACTATTGCTACCAAAACGGCCGAAATTACAGCTGACGCAATTAACCCCTTGTAGAGTGCGCCCATTATGTTCCCACTCTTCCCTAGTCTCACGAAAAAAGTCCCGATTATGGATCCGACGATGCAAACGGCGCCAATAGCAAGCGGGAATTGCATCATGAGAGCGTGATCCAAAGGCGCAAAGAAAATTGCCCCCAGCAACATAGTCGCCACCACGGTAACCGCATACGTCTCAAAAAGGTCGGCAGCCATCCCCGCACAATCTCCGACATTGTCGCCAACATTATCGGCAATTACAGCAGCGTTCCGTGGATCATCCTCTGGAATTCCAGCTTCAATCTTGCCGACCAAATCCGCACCGACGTCAGCCCCCTTGGTAAAGATACCGCCGCCGAGTCGAGCAAATATCGAGATCAGAGAAGCTCCGAAGCTCAATCCAACCAGAGCCTCGAGTAATCTCCGAGTCTCAACCCCGTTCGCAAGAAGAACAGCGTAATAGACACTAACCGCAAGCAATCCTAGGCCAACCACCAAAAAACCAGTTACCGTCCCTGATCTGAACGCAATCGACAATGCCTGAGGCAGTCCATCTCGCGCTGCCTGTGCTGTTCGCGAATTGGCACGGACAGAAACATTCATCCCGATATATCCGGCGGCGCCAGACAATATGGCGCCTATCAAATAGCCTATACCTACTTCTGCGCCCAGCAACGCCCACAAAATCGCGCCGATTACGATCCCAACGACTGCGATAGCGCGATATTGCCTACTGAGGTATGCATTCGCGCCTTCCTGCACAGCTCCGGAAATTTCTCTCATCCGCTCGTTACCTGCATCCGCGGCAAGGACTTGTCGCGTGGTGAAAAGTCCGTAAAGCACCGCCAAAGTCCCACATATGATGGGCAACGCTAATGTTGTAGACATCGACTAGGGATCCTTTTGTTCATAAAACTACGCCAATCACTTCTCGCAATGCCTCGCGGGACGAACCGCAATACCGACGCTTAAGGCGGGCGGGAACATGCCAGAGGCGCCAGCCTAACGCAAGATAAGCTGCAGAAATTAGAAAACTAACCGGTGCGAGCTCAAAAATGTTGGTACCCACTAGCCTCCATCTGCACCTCATCGCCACCCACTCCGATTACGACCACGCCAGGAGTGGCCACCACTTCGCCAATCTCCGTCACCATCACCCCAGTATCCGAGGAAATCCTCGACAACGTTTCTAGCGCACTTGATGGTGCCGTAAAAACGAGTTCGTAATCATCACCCGCAGACAAGAGATTTGGCAAAAGGTCGGGCACGTCGCCCAGTACGGCGCGAGCTCCCAATGATAGTGGTACTGAAGAAATATTCAGGCGCGCACCTAAGTTAGCAAGCGTACAAATATGACCTATATCGGCGATCAGGCCGTCAGACACGTCAATAACCGCGTGTGCAACACCAATTAGCGCCTGCCCCAGAGCAATACGTGGCTCAGGACGGAGGAAACGGTTCTTGAGCGCTGCAGCCTGCGACGCCGATACTGAACCTAATTCACCGCGAAGGAGCTTAAGACCAAGCAACGCATCTCCCACATTGCCAGAGACAAAAATCTTATCACCCGGTTTGGCTCCAGCACGAGTAAGAGCCTGACCTGTCGGAATTTGCCCGAATGCGGTGATCGAAAGTGTTAAGGGACCCGGTGTCATCACGGTATCGCCGCCAATCAATTTCACGTTGTAAGTCGCTTGATCTGAAGCCAATTGAGCGGAAAACCGCTCAAACCACGAGGCGTCAGTTCCCGACGGCACAGCCAAAGCTAGTAAATAGCCCACCGGACAAGCGCCCATCGCCGCCAGATCACTAAGATTAACGCGCAACCCACGCGCTGCAACATCCTCCGGGCGGTCTTCGCTCCTAAAATGCACTCCGCAAACTATCGCATCACAGGTCACCACAATTTGGTAGCCGAACTCGACAGAAATCAACGCGCCATCGTCCTTAAGACCCAACGCACCCGCATAACCATCCGCCAGCGGGGCAAAGTATTTTGAGATTAAGCCAAATTCATTGACCGGCTGCGGCATCTACTTTAGATCCCCCTTCCGGCTGACCAATTGTCATTTCCTCAGAGCGCAAGTCTCTGGCTAGTCGGTCGAGCGCGGCGTTTACGAACCCAGTCTCCGACGGTCCGTAAAACTCCCCTGCGATATCTACATACTCCTTGATCACGACCCTAGCCGGCACATCGGACCGCGTCACTAATTCATAACATGCGGCCCTCAGTAAAGCACGCATAGTCGCACCCAGCCGATCCATTGACCATTCTCGAGACAATACAGCGACTATATGATTATCGAGTAAAGGGCGATCTCCCTCGACGTGAACAATCATACCGGAGAACAATTCCTTGTCGATCATGCAGGATGTCTCATCGACACCGACCGCGCCCTTTTGGTGAGACAGGAACTGATTTATTACCGTCTCACACGACAAGCCAGAAATCTCAATCTGGTAAAGTCCCTGTACAACCGCCAATCGTGTCGCACTTCGAATGTCATGTCGCCATGACACCTGCACAGTCCCCCTTAACCTTGCGCCGTAAAGCGGCGCCGAATTTCGACCATTCTAAGGCAGGCTGATGCGGTATCACGCCCTTTATTCCGCCGGTCAACGGCCGCCCGCTCCCAAGCCTGATCTCGATTATCAGTTGTAACTATTCCATAGCCAATAGCCAACTGAAGACGAACGGCAAGATCCGATAATGCACGCGCACTCTCAGTGCACACGTAATCGTAGTGGCTTGTTTCACCCCGGATCACACAACCAAGTGCTATGTATCCATCAAACAAGCCCGACAGACTCGCAAATCGCACAGCAGCAGGCAACTCAAATGCACCCGAAACTTCTATAACCTCCCAGTTGGCATTAACCGACTTTAACTCATCGGTGGCACCAGCCAACAATTGATCGGAAATATCGCCATAATACCTCGACAACGCGATCAGGATGTGGGGACCGCGATGTTCGCTAGACATCCGTCGCACCTATGGGCCGTCTTTCCACCACACGGAGGCCAAATCCATCTAATCCGACGAATGCGCGTTCGACGTTTGACAGGAGAATCATCTCCGAAACCCCCAAATCCAATAAAATTTGCGCACCGACACCCACGTCCCTCCATGAGCTTTCAGCTCTATCATCCCGTGAAGTCCTGCCAACGAGTCTCGATACGTTCATCGCAGAAGTGTCTCTTATCAAGACCACCACACCACGGTCTGCATCTCCAATGATTTTCATCGCACCGTGCAAGTCATCCGCGCTGTTGCTATTCATGTCGCCCAATAAATCAGACACTGCGTTTACTGCGTGAACTCGAACAAGTACGGGAGAAGGGGTCGAAACGTCACCCTTTACCAAAGCAATGTGTTCCGCGTATTCCACTGTATTTTTGTAGACAACCATTCGAAAATCGCCACCATACCGGCTAGACACCGTACTTTCCACGATCGGTTCTACCAAGCGCTCTGTTCGTCTGCGATAGGCGATCAGGTCAGAGATTGTCGCCATTCGTAAAGCATGAAGCTGGCAAAATGCCACGAGGTCATCGTACCGTGCCATCGTGCCATCATCATTCATAATCTCACAAATAACACCTGCTGGTATCAGTTCAGCTAAGCGTGATATGTCGATGGCCGCCTCTGTATGACCGGCACGCACCAATACGCCTCCCTCCTGTGCCTCCAACGGAAACACGTGTCCCGGCGTGTTTATCTCGTTTGTTGTAGAATGCGGATCGATCGCCACTCGAATGGTATGGGCTCTGTCTGCCGCCGAAATACCTGTAGTAACCCCTTCAGCAGCCTCAATCGACGTTAAAAATGCCGTCTCAAATTTAGACCGATTTCGCCGTTCCATCGGCTTCAATCCCAACTCACGGACCCGGTCGTTCGGTAACGCAAGGCATATAAGACCACGGCCAAACTTCGCCATAAAATTGATTGCTTCGGGGGTCGCCATCTGAGCTGGGATAATGAGATCGCCCTCGTTTTCTCGATCCTCATCATCGACAAGAACAAACATTCGGCCATTACTCGCTTCATCAAGGATTTCCTCTATCGAAGACAAAAAATCCCGGTTGCGGCCTGCAGCTTCTACGTCAGCAATGGTCATTTATTAATTACTCCCCGTAACGCGAGCGATCGTTCGACATAGCGAGCAAACATATCCACCTCGACATTCACATTTTCCCCAGGCTGTAGGTGGCCCAATGTAGTGACATTCTGAGTATGTGGTATGACATTAATTTCGAAATAGCTGTCTTTGACTTCGTTTACCGTGAGTGAAACACCGTCTATTGCAACTGAACATTTGGAGGAAACATAACGCTCTAACCAGTCCGGCAAATCAAATCTCATGCGTAACGAATCGCCCTCCGGTGAGATCTTCATTGCGCGTATTATGCCATCAACATGTCCAGTAACTAAATGACCGCCTAGCTCATCCCCCAATTTTAGGGAATGTTCTAAATTTAATAGCGTACCGACACGCCAGTCGCCAACAGTAGTGCACGAAAGCGTCTGCGCCGATGCCAATACTGAAAACCAATCATCTTGAGCCGCAGTAACCGTCAGGCACATACCGGAGCACGCAATCGATGCGCCAACGATAACATCTTCGCTTTTGTACTTTGTTTTTATAGTTAGTTGAATCTGGTCTGCACCATCAATCTTGCAGATTCGACCCACATCAGTGACGATTCCTGTAAACATTGCGAGAAACTAAGACACGACGGCGAAGGATTCCAGTATATCTTCGCCTACAACTTCAATACCCAGACGCCGAAAAATTATTGCATCCGCTAGTTTGGTTAAGCCAAGAGGTAACGTGACATTGATTCCCTCACCTCCTAGCAGTGTGGGCGCCCGAAACCAAGCCACGCGATCTACCATGCCTTCCTGGAACAGGCTCGAAGTAACTGAGGGGCCGCCCTCGACAAGCAATCGTGTAATTCCTTGTCGCCCTATAACGTTCATAACCTGCTTCATGGACAGCCACCCATTAGCACCGACATCTGCCTTAAGAACCTCAACGCCGTAATCTCCATATGCGGCGCATCGTTCTTTGTTGGAATCCGATTTTGTCACGATCCAGGTTTTATGCTCATGTGCCGTAGTCACTAGCGCATTGGTCAACGGCAAACGCAAGTTACTGTCAAGGACAATCCGGATTGGCGACCGCTGCTGCATTCCAGCCAATCGGCACGTCAGCATTGGATCATCCGAAACTGCAGTGCCAACACCAATCAGGATCCCATCATGCTCAGCTCGCATCAAGTGACCCCGTTGCCGGGCAAGAGAGCCCGTAATCCACTGACTCTCGCCGTTTGCGGTAGCGGTAAACCCGTCTAATGTAGTTGCCAACTTTAAGGTTACCGATGGTCGACCTTTAATGATACGAGAGAAAAAACCTTCATTCAATTCACGGGCTTGGTCCGCAAGTATGCCTACTTCTACATTTACGCCGGCTTGGCGCAACTGGTCTAGGCCGCGACCCGAAACACGTGGATCAGGATCTTCAACAGCTACAACACAACGAGCTATTCCGGCTTTTATAAGCGCCTCTGCACACGGCGGTGTTTTCCCTCGGTGCGCACATGGTTCAAGGCTGACATAAGCAGTTGCGCCGAGCGCCCGCGATTCAGCTCGACCAAGCGCCTCCGTCTCTGCGTGCGGGCTCCCTCCTCTCTGAGTCCAACCGCGCCCAACGACCGTTCCCATCTTGACTAGGACACAACCAACGGCTGGATTCGGCCACACACTGCCTAGACCTCGACGCGCTAAGGCTAAGGCCGCAGCCATATAACGCGAATTACCAGCTTTAGTCTTGGTCACTTTGGATTTCGTCGATAAAATCCTCGAAGTCCTTCGTCTCTCGGAAATTACGATATACCGACGCAAAGCGCACATAAGCGATGGGATCAAGTTCTGAAAGCCCGTCCATGACTAACTCACCAATCGCGGAACTCGTCACATCACTTTCTCCCAACGTTTCTAGGCGACGCACAATCGCGTTCACCATACGCTCGAGATCATCAGGATCCACAGGACGTTTGCGGGTTGCTATATTGATTGAACGCATAAGCTTATCGCGCTCAAACGGCGTGCGACTGTTATTGCGTTTTACTACGGTCAACTCGCGAAGCTGCACTCGCTCAAAAGTAGTAAAGCGTGAAAGGCAGCTGGGGCAAAACCTTCTTCGTCGTATGGCAGACTGATCTTGGGTAGGACGAGAATCTTTCACCTGGGTGTCAACAGAGCTACAAAAAGGACAACGCACGATTTTATTCCCCTCAACAACTCACATTGGGTAAAGACCGCAATAAAGCGGGAAACGGTGACATAAACTCAAAACCTCAGACCGCACATGGGCTTCAACAGTGGCATTCTCATCCTCACCATGAGAAGCAAGGCCGTCAACGACATGACCAATCAATTCTCCAATGCGGCAGTACTCTGCCACTCCAAAACCGCGGGTCGTTCCTGCCGGAGTACCAAGACGAATTCCAGAAGTAACAGAAGGCTTTTCCGGATCAAAGGGTACGGCGTTCTTGTTACAGGTGATTGCGGCACGTTCCAAGCTTCCTTCGACGGTATCACCGGTCAAACCCTTAGGCCTCAGATCAACGAGCAATAAGTGCGTATCTGTACCACCAGTGACTAGCTCGAGGCCCCGGTCTTGTAGGGTTGTGCCAAGCGCTCTCGCATTTTCAACAACTAACCGTGAGTAGTCGCCAAACGATGGTTCCAATGCCTCACCCAGAGCCACGGCTTTTGCCGCTATTACATGCATCAATGGACCGCCTTGTAAGCCAGGGAAAACTGCTGAATTGATTTTCTTTCCTAGCCCCTCATCATTACACAAGATCATCCCACCGCGAGGACCACGCAAAGTCTTATGTGTCGTGGTAGTAACAACATGAGCATGCGGAAACGGATGCGGATGCATGCCACCGGCAACCAAACCAGCAAAATGAGCCATATCTACCATTAAGGCGGCCCCTACCGAGTCAGCAACAGCACGAAACCGCTGAAAATCTATGACCCTGGGATAAGCTGAGCCTCCGGCTATGATCAATTTTGGCTGGTGTTGTTTTGCCAACGCCCCTAACTCCGAATAGTCAATCTCTCCGTTATTCCGCGAAACACCGTATTGGACCGCGTTGAACCATTTCCCGGATTGGTTTGGTTTTGCTCCATGCGTAAGATGACCACCAGCAGCCAGTGACATTCCTAGCATGGTGTCTCCTGGAGCCATCAGAGCCATCATAACTGCCTGATTAGCTTGGCTCCCTGAATGGGGTTGTACGTTGGCGAAAGAGCAAGCAAATAATCGCCGAGCACGCTCAATAGCAAGCTCCTCTACAATATCTACCTGGGCACACCCGCCGTAATAACGTCGGCC
>PTKD01000053.1 GCA_002938115.1 Alphaproteobacteria bacterium MarineAlpha9_Bin7
GCTGGCAACGATTTGTTCAATGCCGTGCAAAGTTGGGTTGGACATTGGCCAGGAGGTCTGGCAGTGGCAACCATTCTGTCTTGCGCAATTTTCTCTGCGATTTCTGGTTCATCCGTGGCCACAGCGGCCACGATTGGTACGGTGGCAATTCCGGCCATGATCTCAAGAGGGTATGAACGGAGTTTTGTGTACGGTCTATTGGCGGCGGGCGGCACGATTGGAATTCTGATTCCTCCCTCTATTCCGATGATCATATTCGGGTTTGTGATGTCGGCATCTATCGTTGATTTGTTTTTAGCGGGCATAGGGCCAGGTCTTTTATTGACAGCATTTTTTGTCGTGTACGTTGTCCTTTGGGCACATTTTGGAGGGGGGCAGCATAAGGCTCCCCGTGCGTCCTGGTCTGAGCGGAGGCGTGCGACGTTGCGGGCTTTTCCTACTTTTGCACTTGCGATACTAGTATTATTTGGAATTTATTTTGGTGTTTTTACGCCCACCGAAGCGGCTGGTGTCGGATTTGTCGCGGCACTGATAATTACCTTGGTCATCCAGCGTTCGCTTACGACTGGAGAACTGTTTGTGATCGCGCGTGACTCTGCACGCACCTCAGTGATGGTTTTGTTTATTATCGCTGGAGCTAAGGTGTTTGGCCAGGCACTCGCTCTATATCAGATTCCACAGGAGGTTACTGCTGCGGTAGTAGTTAACTTAGTGTTGCCCGTGGCGTTCATCGGTGGAATATGCGTTCTTTTGCTAGTGATGGGATGCGTGCTCGAAACCTTGTCGATGATGCTACTGATGTTGCCAATTATTGAACCGTCTCTTCGTGATCTTGCCATCGATCCCATCTGGTTTGGGGTGATTTTTACCATGATGATGGAGTGTGCGCTAATTACGCCGCCAGTTGGCCTCAATTTATTTGTCATTCAAGCTGTAGCGAGCGCTGACGAACGCTCTCCGTCTGTCTCCACTGGAGACGTGGCTCGGGGTGTCTTCCCGTTCGTGCTTTTAATTATCATGTGTGTTGTTTTGGTGATCGCAATACCGGAAATAGCGCTCTACATTCCGTTTTATTTGTGAGGTGACGCACTTCTGTGAGAACCAGACTATTGACGGTGGTTTGTAGACCAGATTTCAATAAGCTGAATTGCGATCTAAGAATCCGCGCAAAGATTCTGCACATTGTTGTGCATGTGAAAACACTACACCATGCCGTGAGTTCGGGATTACATCCATTTCTGATCCCGGGATCGCGTCGCGAATTTCCAGGGTCACAGGTAAGGGCAAAAATGGGCTATTGTCGGCCGCTATCAAATGGACAGGGGTCGTAATTGACGGAAGTTGGGGGCTAAGATTTACTTTAAGGAGCATCTCCCCGTGACCAAGCACCGACTGTGGCGCACTAGATGCCTGTGTGTTTGCAAACCAGCTTTCTGCACTCTCCGAAAGGCCGCCAGGATAGAACCGGCGCCCCATCATTCGCTTTGACCAACTGTCCATGCCATGCTCGGCGATGTAGCCCCGCCATTCTGCCAACCATTGAACGGCACCCCCTTTATGTGGGCACGTGCATGGGGTAACACTTAACAATCTGTCGGGATGGTGAATCGCGAGGTGAAGCCCCATTGCACCCCCCATGGATTCACCCACGAAATGAAATTTATCAACACCAGCTGCGTCAGCGACGGTCAGTACATCGCGCGCCAGTTGCTCAAACGACCAATCAAAATTTTCGTCTGGAATATTGGAGCGGCCATATCCTCGGACATCGAACGTCACAATCCGATAACGATCGGATAGGGCCGGTGGCCAGCCCGCCCAAATACCGCTGTCGATTGCAACACCATGATGGAATAAAATTGTTTCTGGTGCGGCGATCCAAGGGGGTGTCGCATCTAAAACTTCGTAGTGAATGGTTCCATCATCAGCACTAATTTCTGGCATAATTCGTCCTAAAGTTCAGTTTAAAAAGTTCTGTCGGCGGTTGTTTATGGAAACGAGAGAGGGTGCATTTTGACAAGTCACTTGGATGGTCGCAAGTCGGCACTGTAAACGCTATGATGCCACCACAGTCTTTTACATTCATCCTACAGATTATGAGCCAATCACTACGACCAAAGGATGCTGCCACCCTGGTTTTAATCCGCCGTTCCGGAGAGCAACCCGAAGTATTGCTCGGTCAACGGCATGGCGCACACGCTTTTATGCCGAATCGTTATGTATTTCCCGGTGGGAGCGTCGATCCAAGCGATAACCGAGTGCGGCCAGCGACACCGCTTGATTCAAGTGTGGCCTCAAGGTTGGAAAAAACTTGTGGACGAGCCCGCGCTCGCGCTTTGTCGGTTGCAGCGGTTCGTGAAACCTATGAAGAGACAGGCTTGATGTTGGCGGAGCCAATGCCGGACGGTTATCCCACCAGCAAAGCCCCCGCTTGGGGAGACTTTGCCGCGCTGGGCTTGGGCCCGGCACTCGATCGGTTGGATTATGTTTGTCGGGCTATCACTCCCCCTGGGCGGCCACGGCGATTCCACGCACGCTTTTTTATGGCGGACGAAGTCCACTTGCGTGGAAAGATTAAAAGTAGCGGAGAGTTACTTGATATAAAATGGGTGCCGCTTGCGGAGGCTGTCACTATGCCAATACCTTCGATTACTAGACACGTAATCAAGGAAGTCATGAATTTAATCAAAAATCCACCTGCCGCTGGGAATGCTAGAACGATACCAGTCTATCGGGTTCGTTATGGGAAACACACCTACGAGCGAGAATAGAACGACGTAACAGGTAGCGAGCTTTACCGAGACTCAACCAACAATCTACAGGACGAACCATTAGCATAACGCTGACGCACAGGATGGGACGGATATATCTTATGGTTTGACTGGGTGATAGAGAGCATTGATGTCGGGTTGGGTCTCACACTTAGCTCGGCCGGTATGGACCATATGTATCAAGTGAGCCAGCACAGAACGTCCGGCAGCACGGTGCAGGCGCGAGTCCACATTCGTATATAATCTTTCAACTATATCTGGGATTTTGATGAGCTCGTCGGCGAGGCAGGCTTGAATCTGCGATTCTCTTTCCTCCCGATGATTTATAAATGCCTTTACGAATGGTCTGGGGTTTTCAATAGCTGGCCCGTGGGTGGGCCAGTACCTTAGCTCCTCCCTGGTAATGAGCTTACGAAGTGACTGTAGATAATCACCCATGTCACCGTCGGGCGGTGAAATAACCGATGTGGACCAGCCCATTACGTGATCACCGGAGAACATGATATTCTCCTCCTTCAATGCCAAACAGAGATGATTGGAGGTGTGGCCCGGGGTATGAATGGCTTCCAGTGTCCAACCATCCCCACTGACGATATCCCCGTCTCCTATTCGGTTGTCGGGTGTGAATTCACGGTCTGCACCCTCTTCCACCTGTGTTCCATCGCCGGAAGCACCGTGTGGGCCAAATCCCCACGTTTTTGCCCCGGTTGCCGCCTTCACGGCGCGTGTCGCGGGCGAATGGTCGATGTGGGTATGTGTAATTAAGATGTCGGTAACGGTTTCGTTCTGCACGGCCTGGAGCAGTGCGGTGACATGCTCGGAGAGGTCGGGTCCGGGGTCGATGATAGCTACTTTGCCGCGACCGATGATGTAGGTGCCAGTGCCATGGAGCGTGAACATGCTGGGGTTGCGGGCCACCACACGTCTAACAAGCGGCGAAATTATGGCGGGCGTTCCATATTCAAAGGTCAGCTCTTTATTGAATGGAATGCTTTGCATTTAACAGCCCAATTGATCGGCAAGGTCTAAAAAATCGTCTGCAACAAAATCGAATTTGTGTTTGGGTTCGAGGTCTAAATTTTGATTTGGGCCATATTCTGTCGGGCGGCGCACGAAGGCGGTGCGTAATCCCACGTCTGCGGCAGCCACCAGATCTCCATTGTGTGCTGCAACCATGAGGGCTTGGTTTGGATCAAGGCCAAGGAGATTGACGCTGATGCTATACGCTTCTCGTTGTGGTTTGTAATAACCGGCCACCTCTGCTCCCAGGACCATATCCCAAGGGATACGGCCGCGTTTTGCCATGTTTACAATCAGCGCCACGTTTCCGTTGGACAGGGACGCCAGAGTGAATTTTTGTTTGAGGCGCTCCATTCCGGCAACGACGTCCGGCCAGGGATCTAGGCGATGCCATACGCGGTTGAGGTGATCAAGATCTGTCTCATCTAGCACACTTAATCCAAACTCATCGGCCAACAGATCGAGATTCATTCGATGAAGTACATCTAAGTTAACCCAACCCATTTGTTCTTGGCGCACTTTTTCCATTGCCGGTTGGTAAAGGCCGCGCCAAGCATCAGCAAATGCGAACCCATCTACGTCTAATCCCTTTTTGGGGCCCCATATCGAAATTTCTCGGGCTATGGAATTCCGCCAATCGACGACTGTGCCAAAAACGTCGAAGGTGAGTGCTCGTATTCCAAGTTCAGGCATTTTCTTAGCTCTCAGGTTAATCAGCCATCAGATATTGAGACACGGCTTCTTCGTTCCAATCTATTCCGTTCCCGGGCCGGTCTGGAATCAAGAGATGGCCATCCTTTAAAGTGTACGGTTCTGCGAGAACTGGGTTGCACCAGTCCTGCCACTCAAGCCAGTGAGCTGTTTCCGTCACCCGCATCAGATGTGCAGACACTTCCGGATAGAGGTGTGTCGACATTGGCACCCCTGAGGCACCAGCTATTGCGGCCGAGCGTAGCCAGCCTGTGACACCGCCAATGCGCATCAAATCCGGCATCACGTAGTCGCCAGCATTAGCTTGCAACGCCTCGCTGAGTGCGCGCGGACCGTAAAAATTTTCCCCCAGTTGTACCGGCGTTGCAAGTTCGCGGGTCAACTGGGCATAACCGGTTATCTCATCGTACGGAATGGGTTCCTCGAACCAGTACAGCCCTTGGTCATCCAATGCATGGCAGCGCGCTAGGGCATCTCCAAGCGTTTGTCCTTGATTGAAGTCACACATTAAATTGACGTCGTCTCCCGCCGCGCGACGGACAGCGTTCACCGCGGCCATGTCGTCTGCAGCCTTCGCCCTTCCGAGGCGCAATTTAAGTGAGGTAAAATTCCCCTCTTTTACCAACTCGGCAGCCTCTTCCTCTAGGGTCTCCAGTGGAGTAAGCCATAGGCCATTGCTGTTGTACGCGGGCACTGGACCTAAATCCCCACCCAACAATCTGGCAAGCGGGAGGTTAGACGCCTTAGCGCGCGCGTCCCAGCAAGCCATATCAAGGCCCGAAATCGCGATCATTGCTACGCCTTGAAGGCCAATCAAACTGAACGCTTTGCGGTTAGCTTGGAAATCATCAAACGGAGCAATGGGCTTATCTTTGAGTGCTGTAACGAGATCATGAATGGCTGGAATAATGTAACGGACAGACTGCGCCAGGTAGGGTTCTAAATACGCTCGTCCAATTATTCCTTGGTTGGTTTGGAGATCAATAAGGATTAGTGGCCAGTCTGTGAACAATCCAACCCGTGATATCACGGGTCGTTTTAGTGGAATTAGCACGGCGCGGGTTGTAACGCTGTGATAAGTAAGTGTTTCAATTGTCATGGCGAGCTTTGCAAGGTGGTTGCATTGTTTATCGCAAGCCAGATACGTTCTGGAGTCAACGGCATGTCGATATGTTTGATTCCAAATTCGCTGAGCGCGTCGACTACTGCATTTACGACTGCCGGCGGCGCACCAGCGGCGCCGGCTTCGCCACACCCTTTGAACCCAAGCGGGTTGGCAGGGCAGGGTGTGGGATTGCTGGTAAATTCGATTGGGGGTATCTGGTCTGCACGAGGGATATTGTAGTCCATAAATGAACTCGTATGGAGCTGTCCTGCGTCGTCATAGTATGTACGTTCGAAGACCGCCTGACCCAGACCCTGCACCACTCCGCCATGGACTTGCCCTTCCAAAAGGAGAGGGTTGAGAACTACTCCGAAATCATGAACTACCAAATAGCGTATAATAGTTAGCGCTCCTGTCTCCGGATCCAGTTCTATCTCGCACAGGTGGCAACCGTTGGGGAAGGTGTGGTTGGAGGGTACGAACTCGCCGGTGCCTTCTAGCCCCGGGGTCATACCTTCGGGCAATTGACGCGGATCATGGGCGGCAGCGGCTACGGTGCACCAATCAACCGCTCGATCAGTGCCGGAGACCCTGAAATTTCCATCTGAAAATTCGATATCCACGTCCGATGCTTCTAGAAGGTGGCCCGCAATGTCTTTGCCTTTATCGATAACGGCATCGGAGGCCTTTGCCATTGCCGCTCCCCCTACCGGTATTGACCAGGAACCTCCGGTACCCTTGCCTTGGGCGATCAGATCGGTATCTCCCTGAATCACTTCCACTTGGTTAGGTTCGAGACTCAGTAATTCTGCAGCGATCTGGGCGTACGCTGTTTCGTGGCCCTGGCCGTTGGACATGGTGCCGATGAGGACGGTTACTCCACCGTCGTGGCCAACACGGAGGGTCGCGTTTTGGGTGACACCGTGTCCACTGCGTTCAACATAATTTGCAAGTCCAATCCCGCGTCTTGTCCCGCGCGCTTTCGCCTCTGCACGACGCAACTCCATGCCTTCCCAGTCTATCCTTCGCAGTCCTTCATCAAGGTTTCGTTCGAAAAGTCCTCCATCATACGTTAGCCCCAATGGCGTTTTATAGGGGAAGGCATCTGCCGGGATAATGTTAAGTCGGCGCAGTTCGACGCGATCAATGTTCAGTTCATCCGCTGCCTTGTCTATCAGGCGCTCAAGAAGGTAAATCGCTTCCGGCCGGCCAGCACCGCGATATACATCCGTCGGCACCGTGTTCGTAAACATTCCCCGCACCCGAACGTGAATGGCCGGTGTTTGGTATGTACCCGCTAGTGCTGGTTGATTAAGTACCGGTGGGATTGCTCCCCGGCCGGATATGTAGGCGCCAAGATTCGCAGTCTCATCCACTAACAGACCTAGAAATTTTCCGTCCTGGTCAAGAGCAAGCTCGGCATGGGTCATGTTGTCACGTCCATGGAAGTCCGTGATGAAGGCGTCGCTGCGCTGTCCCACCCACTTAACTGGGCGATCGAGCAGCCTTGCCGCCCATACGACGAGGGCTTGTTCGCAATACATTGAATTTTTAGCCCCAAACCCGCCACCAACGTCCTTGATGACAACCCGAAATTGCTCTTCGGGCTTGTCAAATATCTTAGCTAAATCAGCACGTAGGGGGTGTGGCATTTGGGAGGCAGTATAAAGCGTGCTACGGCCACTTTCGGGATCATGCACACCAAGTGCTGCGCGACATTCAATGGCGGCTATCGCGACCCGGTTGTTGATCACGTCAATTTTGACTAAGTGCGCAGCCTGACGAAACGCAGTGACCACAGCACCCATATCACCTCCATCCCAAACGAAGGAAATGTTAAAAGGGGCTTTGCCTGGCCATAATTCGGGTGCGCCGTCGCTGGCGGCTGCTTCAAGTCCCACTGACGCAGGCAGGGTTTCGTATTGCACTTCAATTTTGTCCAGTGCTCGTGCGGCTTCTTCAGCCGATTCCGCGACTACCATGGCCAGTGATTCACCTACATATCGAACCACATCTCGAGCCAGTAGCGGGAATTCCGGTGCGTAGCCGGGAGGCGCCTTTTCCGGCATAAACGTCACGGGCAAACCAGCCAGACCTGCGTCGGCCACATCTGCGGCAACGTATACAGCACAGACACCAGATGCAGACTTCGCCTTTTCTGTATCAATCTGTACTATCCGCGCATGTGCATGCGGCGAACGCAAAAATTCAGCGTACGTTTGGTTTGGAAGCGACAAATCATCGACATAACGGCCTTGGCCAGTGAGCAGTCGAAAATCTTCTTTTCGTGTTAGTGGCTGGCCTACTCCAAATCTAGACATGCGATACCGTTATCAAGTCTTGAATGATAGATGACGATAAATCATCTAGCTGCTGTGACCAAGTGTCCTGGGACCCTTATGTTTTGGGCACAACATATATCCTGCGACGGTTTCCCTGCACCATGCTCAGCAAGTTGTTATTGGTTAAGGAATGGGCCTGAAACAGCGGGATAATTGGCGAAGCTATGGATTGCCACGTGCATCGATTGGTAGAATCTCGATGAGATGGTTACCTTGAACGCAATGATAGTGGTCGTACAGATTAACGGTTGGATCGCAGTGCGGCACCAGGCAAGAGACCACATCACCAACTTGTAAGCGTGCATTAGTGCTTGGTGAGTAGACAATCGCCCCGTGTTCATCTCCCATGAATCTGTATTCTGCCCCGTTCGGGGCGCCAGTATACAATTCGGGTGCGGGCCCATCTGTTGCGAAGCTCTTGAGCCCAGCGTCGATGACTGCATGACTATCATGTGCGGTGCTGACTACGCTGGCCTGGACCATCAAGGACGGCTTGAAGGGCGCCTTCAAGTCCAGATTGAGGTGGACCGCGTTATATTGCACGTCGGTAAAAATATATGATCCTGCCTGTAATTCCGTAAAGAGATTAAACCGGTGGTCAATATCATAAGTTCCGGTACCGCCACCGGTGATGATATTAGGCGTCAGTCCGTCAGCGCAAAGTTCAGTGACTACGTGTTTGAGTCGTTCTGCTTCGCCAGCCATTTGTTGTAGCCGGGCATCAAAATTTTCAATGTGCTGTAGGTGTCCGGCATAAGCCTGAATGCCGACAAAAGATAATCCTTCGGTATCCGCAATGGAGTGCGCCAAGTTGCATGCCGCATCGGCATCGCGGGTCCCCGTACGATGAAGACCCACGTCAAAATCAACCAGCAATTCAATGTGATTGGGGCTACCTGATGAAGTGTGGGCGGCCGCAATGGCAGCGACCGTCGATAGATCATCAACTACTGTCATCAAGCTTGTAGTTCTTTGGTGCAGCGCGACCAATCGCTCAATTTTGGCATTACTCGTTATCGGTGATGTGATCAGTACTCCTGGGATGCCGTTTTGCACCATTACCTCTGCCTCACGAATGGTGGCGCAGCAGATGCCGATAGCGCCGGCCTTGATTTGGCGTTGCGCGAGTACGCTCGATTTGTGGCTCTTGCCGTGGGGGCGCAACTTTTGATTGGTATGCTGGCAATGCTGTATCATTGCCTGTATATTTTGAGCGGTTGACGCTAGATCCAAAATCAATGCTGGAGTGCTGAGATTTGTCCGCCCTCCTTTGACGCCGATTAGCGGTGCATTAGGTCCAAGATTTTGTTTCATGCTGATATTATACAAAAGTGTGAATTAAATGACGGTATGTCCATTTATAGCGAGGTTTTGCCCAGTCATCTGATAATACAAAATATAATGAATAGGCAAAGCAATCTCGTTGCGTAGGGCGGCATAGGCGACTTGTGACGGAATAAAGAAATATGGAATGGACTGAAAGGGCGGTACGGACCTTGCAAACACTGTGGCTGGAAGGTGTGCCGGCGCGTGAAATTGGCCAGCGTTTAGGCGGAATCAGCCGCAATGCAGTAATCGGTAAGGCTCATCGACTGGGCCTTTCCAAACAAAGTGATGCGAATCAGGCCGAGGTCACACCGGCGTTTGTAGGTACCGGGGATCTTACGGAACGCATGTGCCGTTGGCCTATTGGTCACCCTGGAGACCCAGATTTCAGATTTTGTGGGGAGGCCAAGATTGCCGGGCGCCCTTACTGCGCTGAACACTGCTCATTGGCGTATCGCGGGAAATCGGACGAGGCGGCGTAACGAGAGCGGTTAACGCGCCCGTCTGTTTTGCATAGCTGTAATAGCTGCTGCGGTCGCTTGCACCTGGCTGTCACTGGCGTGGGCGTGGGCGGCGTCGTAATTCGCTCCTTGCTTTATCATCAATCTGAAAATGTCGTCTTTCTCATCGACACAGGCCTCTGACGCGGTCCATGCGAGACGTCCCAAGTGGCGGCGACCTTTGTCTATTTTGAGTGCCATATCAACGGAGCACTCAATGTAGCGCTCAACAGCGGCGTGGACGCGATGGCGTGCATCCTCGGATAAGGATTCATAAGAATCCACCTTTGTTTGTTTTCCGGTGCACCCCATTATGATGACAGTCGCTGTCAGTAGAATACTTGCGGTCAAACCCGCCCACCGGTAGAAAATGGGTTCAATTCCAACCATCGTGTGCCAGAGGTTAGTGTGC